>DASWPR010000487.1:0-1701 GCA_036398455.1 Dokdonella sp. | reverse complement strand
CGCCCATGTCGCGCTCTGCGCGATGCTGGTCTCCGCCTCGGTCCAGCGCTTGGCGATGCGCGGCATCACCTGCATGCGCAGGTAGTTGCGATCGATGGTCGGATCGGCGTTGCTCGGATCCTGCACCCAGCGGAGGCGATGGTGCTCGGCGTATTCGTGCAAGGCCGCGCGCGGCAGGCCGAGCAGCGGCCGCCACGCATGGCCGTTGCCGAGCGGTCGTACGCTGCGCATCGCGCCGATACCTTCCGGGCCGGCGCCGCGCAGCAGCTTGAGCAGGACCGTTTCGGCCTGGTCGTCGCGGTGGTGCGCCAGCGCGACGAATTCGCCCGGCGAGAGCAGGGCCTCGATCGCCCCATAGCGTGCGCGGCGCGCGCTGGCTTCCAGGCCGAAACCCGGCGTCCGCGCGACATCGACGGCTCGCACGGTCAGCTCCACGCCGAGCGCATCGGCGAAATGCCGGCAGTGCTGCGACCAGCCGGCGCTGTCGTCGTGCAGGCCATGATCGACGTGCACGGCACGCAGGCCGCGCGTTCGCGCCGCAGCCGACTGCGCCAGCGCATGCAGCAGCACGCTGGAGTCGAGACCGCCGCTGAACGCAGCCAGCAGCGGTCCCGGCGCAATCTCGGCCAGTGCGGTTTCTATCGTGTCGCGGACGCGGCGGGCAGGCATGTCAGGCGGATTGGATGTGTTCGGTCGTTTCTATCGGTGCCGCGTCCGTGCTCGGATAACGGCGACGCTTTCGGGCTGCGGCCGCGCGGATTTCCGGCGCTTCGCTCAGTTCCACGAACAGACGACTTTTCCGCAGTTGCCGGCCTCCATCAGGTCGAAGCCCCGCTGGAAGTCGTCAATGTGGATTTGGTGCGTAAGTACCTTTTGCAGCGGAAAGCCGGTAAGCACCATTTGCGTCATTTTGTACCACGTTTCATACATGCGGCGCCCGTAGATGCCGTGCAGCACGAGGCCCTTGAAGATGACCTTGTCCCAGTCGATGCCGGCGCCGTTCGGCAGGATGCCGAGCAGGGCGACCTTGCCGCCGTGATACATGCAGTCGAGCATGTCGTTGAACGCACGCGGGTTGCCGCTCATCTCGAGACCGACGTCGAAGCCTTCCATGTGCAGGTCCTTCATGACCTCCTTCACGGACTGCTTCGACACGTTGACCACGCGCGTCGCGCCCATGTCGGCGGCGAGCTTGAGCCGATAGTCGTTGACGTCGGTGACGACGACATTGCGCGCGCCGATGTGCTTGGCGATGCCGGCCGCGATGATGCCGATCGGGCCGGCGCCGGTGATCAGCACGTCTTCGCCGATCAGGTCGAACTCGAGCGCACAGTGCGCGGCGTTGCCGTAGGGATCGAAAAATGCGGCCAGCTCGCTCGGGATCTGGTCCGGAATCGGCCACAGGTTGGACGCCGGCACGGCGACGTACTCCGCGAACGCGCCATTGCGCGAGACGCCGATGCCGACCGTGTTCGGACACAGGTGCTGCCTGCCGGCGCGGCAGTTGCGGCAGACGCCGCACACCACGTGGCCTTCGGCGGAAACGCGCTGGCCGAGTTCGTAGCCGCGCACGGCGGCGCCGATGTCGACGATGCGCCCGACGAATTCGTGGCCGATGACCAGACCCGGCTTGATCGTGCGCTGCGACCACTCGTCCCACTTGTAGATGTGCAGGTCGGTGCCGCAGATCGCGGTTTTCTC
>DASWPR010000486.1:0-4055 GCA_036398455.1 Dokdonella sp. | reverse complement strand
GCGCCCGTCCGGGGCCCTGCGCGCCAAGCCGGTCGAGCGCGCGCAGGCGGAGCCGAGCCTCGATCCACACTACACGTTCGAGAACTTCGTCGAAGGCAAGTCGAACCAGCTCGGCAAGGCCGCGGCGACGCAGGTCGCGATGAATCCCGGGCGTGCCTACAACCCGCTGCTGCTGTACGGCGGCACCGGTCTCGGCAAGACGCACCTGATGCACGCCGCCGGCAATCTGATGCGCGCGAACCGACCGAGCGTGAAGGTGCTGTACCTGCGTTCGGAGCAGTTCGTCAGTGGCATGGTGCGCGCGCTGCAGCAAAAGAGCATGGATGACTTCAAGCAGCGCTTCCGGTCGGTCGATGCGCTGTTGATCGACTACATCCAGTTCTTCGCCGGCAAGAATACGACGCAGGAAGAATTCTTCCATACGTTCAATGCGTTGCTGGAGGGCAAGCAGCAGATCATCCTGACCTGCGATCGCTATCCGAAAGAGGTCGACAACCTCGAGCCGCGCCTGAAGTCGCGCCTCGGCTGGGGTCTCAGCGTCGCGATCGAGCCGCCGGATTTCGAAACGCGCGCGGGGATCGTGCTGGCGAAGGCGCAGATGAAGGGCGTCGAGCTGCCGGAAGAGGTGGCCGTGCTGATGGCCAAGCGCATGCGCTCGAACGTGCGCGACCTCGAGGGCGCCCTCAACACGCTGGTGGCGCGCGCGAACTTCGAAGGGCGTGTGATCAGCCTGGAGTTCGCCCAGGAGACCCTGCGCGACCTGCTGACCGTGCACGCGCAGTCGATCACCATCCCTAACATCCAAAAGACCGTGGCAGACTACTACCAGTTGCGCCTGACCGATCTGCTCTCGGCCAAACGCAGCCGCTCGATCGCGCGGCCGCGGCAGATGGCGATGAGTCTGGCGAAGGAATTGACCGAGCACAGCCTGCCGGAAATCGGCGACGCGTTCGGCGGTCGCGACCATACGACCGTCCTGCACGCGTGCAGGACGATTCGCGACATGCGCGAGACCGATGGGAAGCTGCGCCAGGATTGGGACAAGCTGATCAGAATATTGACCGAGTGAGCGCCGGCGCGCTCCGGGAAAAGTGGCAGGGCAAGCTGTGGACAAGCTGTGCTGGGCGCGACGCCAGATTATTATCCACAGATCACCCACAGGCGGGCGGAGCTTTTCTCCCGTGTCAATTTCACATTTAAGCGGTTGATTTAAAATACAAATATGGCGCTGTTGGGGTTACCAACAGGACCTACTACAACAAAACGTTCCACATAAAGAAAAACCAACAACAGGACCGGCAGATCATGCGATTCAGCATCCAGCGCGAAGCATTCCTGAAACGGCTGCAACAGGTCGTCGGTGTCGTGGAGCGGCGGCAAACGCTTCCGGTGCTGGCGAATCTGCTGGTAGTCGTCGATTCGAGTGGCGTCGCGCTGACAGGCACGGATCTCGAAGTCGAAATGATTGCGCGCACCGAGGCAGATGACCTCGAAGCGGGCGAAATCACGGTGCCGGCGCGCAAGTTGTTCGATATCTGCCGTGCGCTGCCGGATGGTTGCCGCATCAAGCTCGATCAGAACGGCGACCGCGTGACAGTCAGCGCCGGGCGCAGCCGGTTCACACTGGCGACGTTACCGGCGACTGAATTTCCGGTGATCGAGAATATCGAACTGGTCGAACGCGTCACGCTGTCGGAAGCGACGCTGAAGGAGCTGATGGATCGCACCGCGTTTGCGATGGCGCATCAGGACGTCCGCTACTACCTCAACGGCATGCTGCTCGATTTGCGCGAGCATGTCCTGCGCTGCGTGGCGACGGACGGACACCGCCTGGCGCTTGCCGAAACGCGCGTCGATACGAAGATCTCGGCGCCGCGGCAGGTCATCGTGCCGCGCAAGGGCGTGGTCGAGCTGCAAGGGTTATTCGAACCGGGCGATGGCACGGTCGAGCTGGAATTTGCGCGCAATCACCTGCGCGTGCGGCGCGGCGGCGTGACCTTCACCTCGAAGCTGATCGACGGCCGCTTCCCGGATTACGAGGCAGTCATCCCGATCGGTGCCGACAAGGAAGTGCGCGTGCAGCGCGATGAGTTGCGCGCCGCGCTGCAGCGCGCGGCGATCCTGTCGAACGAGAAGTACCGCGGCGTGAAGCTGGAAGTCGGCCCGAACCGCCTGCGTATCGTGGCGCACAATCCGGAGCAGGAAGAGGCGGTCGAGGAAGTCGAGGCCAAGACCGGCGTGGCCGAGCTCAGTGTCGGCTTCAATGTGAACTACCTGCTCGACGCGCTTGGCGCGATCACCGGCGACGAAGTACTGGTCTGTCTGCGCGACGGGCAGTCGAGCTGCCTGGTGCGCAAGCCCGATTCGGAAGATATCCGCCACGTGATCATGCCGCTGCGCCTCTGACGCGCGGCGCCCCAGTATCGTGAAGGATTCGAGCCGCAGTTCCGCCGCCCGTCTCGGGTGAGCCTGTGGAACTGCGGCAGCTTCGCATCGACAATCTGCGATTGTTCGAGCATGTCGAGATCGAACCCGAACCGGGTTGGAACCTGTTTCTCGGCGCGAATGGCGCCGGCAAGACCAGCGTGCTCGAAGCCGCGTTTCTGCTGTCGCATGGCCGATCGTTTCGGACGTCGCTGAAGGATGCCCTCGTTCGCCGCGGCACGAATGGCTACGCCGTGTTCGGCGAGCTGCATGGCGCTGAGGGTTCGAGCCTCCGGCGGGTCGGCCTTGCGCGCAACGCCGGCGGGCTGGAAGCGCGGCTCGAGGGTGAGGTGGTTCCGGCAGCCGAGTTGATGCGTCATACCGCCGTACTGTGCTTCGAGCCCGGATCGCACGAGCTGGTGTCGGGTGCGTCCGAGGAGCGTCGGCGCTTCCTCGACTGGGGTGTGTTCCACGTGGAACACGAATTTCTCGCGATCTGGCGCCGCTATCAGCGCGCGCTGAAGCAACGCAATGCCTTGTTGCGGGCGGAGCCGTCGCCTTCGGCGCTCGACGCCTGGGATCATGAGCTGGCGCAGTCGGCCGAGCCCCTCGTGCAGATGAGGGCGCGGTATTTCCAGTCGCTGGAGCCGTTGGTCGTCGCACTGCTGGCCGAGTTGTTGAGCGAGCTCGGCGCTGCGCGGCTGCGCTTCGATGCAGGCTATGACCTCGCTCGGGATTTCCAGGACGTGCTGGCGGCACAGCGCGGTCGGGATCTCGCCCGGGGTTATACCGCCAGCGGACCGCACCGCATGGATTGGTCGATCTCGTTCGAGCAGGCCCCGCGCCGGGAGCATTTGTCGCGCGGCCAGGAGAAGCTGTGCGCCTTCGCGGCCGTGATGGCGCAAGCCCACTTGTTCAGGCAGACATCGGGCGAGTGGCCGATCCTGTGCCTGGACGATCTCGCTTCCGAGGTTGATCGTGACCATCAGGAGCGCATTGTTGCGTCGATTGCAGCGTCGGCGGCGCAGGTATTCGTGACGGGTACCCAGGAGCCTGAAGCCTTGGCGAAGCAGGGCGCGCCACTGACGAGGTTCCACGTGGAACAAGGTCACGTCACAAGACTGCTATAATTGCAAGGTTCCCCGTGTGCTCGGGCGCGCTTCGCGCGCCGCACACCGTGCGTGTAATCCGGAGCCCCATGAGCGATCAATACGATTCCAGCAAAATCAAGGTTTTGAAGGGGCTTGAGGCCGTCCGCAAGCGGCCCGGCATGTATATCGGCGATACCGATGACGGATCGGGCCTGCACCACATGGTGTTCGAGGTGTCCGATAATGCGATCGACGAGGCGCTTGCCGGCCATTGCGACCGGATCCTGATCACGCTGAACCCCGACGGATCGGTCTCGGTGGAGGATAATGGCCGCGGCATTCCGACCGGCATCCACACCGAGGAGGGCATCTCCGCCGCCGAGGTCATCATGACCCAGCTGCATGCCGGCGGTAAATTCGACAATGCCAGCGACAGCAATGCCTACAAGGTTTCCGGCGGTCTCCACGGCGTCGGCGTCTCGGTCGTCAACGCGCTCTCCACCACGCTCGACCTGACGATCTGGCGCGACGGCGAGGAGC
>DASWPR010000485.1:0-10109 GCA_036398455.1 Dokdonella sp. | reverse complement strand
GGTCCCGACGGCTGACTCGATCGCGATCCTCGATCAGGCGATCGATGCGCTGAACCGCTACCCGGCGATCAAGGTTGAGCTCGACGGTCACACCGACTCGGTCGGTACCGACGCGTACAACCAGAAGCTGTCGGAGCGTCGCGCGCAGATCGTTGCCGACTACCTGACCGCGCACGGCGTCGATGCGAGCCGTATCACCGCGATCAAGGGCTTCGGCGAGACGCAGCCGATCGACACGAATGCGACCAAGGAAGGCCGTGCGCGCAATCGCCGCACCGAGCTGAAGGTCGAGAACCCGCAGTAATCGGGGTTCGCAGCAACACGTAAACGAAAAAGCCCGGCGCAAGCCGGGCTTTTTCTTTGTGGGGTCTGCGATGGCGATCATCCGTGATCGCTGTATTTCGTTGCAGTCGGGCAATTGCTGGAGCTCTTCGGGTTTTCAAGAACTCCAAGGCCGCCAACTGCGGGAGGCAGTCGTCCCCGGCGGCACGATGGGCGAAGCGCTCAGAGCGTGAGCGGCGATGCGATCTCCGGCGCGATCGTTTTCACGATGGCGGTGGCGACGGCGACGTTGCCGGCGACCAGGTGGCCGCTCTCGGGCATGCCTTCGCGGCCGACGAAATCGCTGTAGCGGCCGCCGGCTTCGCGCACCAGCACGCACCCCGCCGCCATGTCCCACGGCTTCAGGCCGATTTCCCAGAACCCATCGAAACGCCCCGCAGCGACGTAGGCGAGGTCGAGCGCGGCCGAGCCGGTGCGGCGGATGTCCTCGGCTTCGACGAGCAGCGCGCGCGTCATGCCGAGCTGCGCTTCCAGATGCCGGCGCTGCCGATACGGAAAGCCGGTCGCGAGCAGGGCCCCGCCGACGCCGTCGCGCTTGCCGACGCGGATGCGGCGGTCGTTCAGATAGGCGCCGTTGCCCTTGTCGGCCGTGAACAGCTCGTCGCGCAGCGGATCGTAGACGACGCCGAGGGTCGGCTCGCCGTTCTCCAGCAGGCCGATCGATACCGAGAAATGCGGAAAACCGCGCAGATAGTTGTGCGTGCCATCGAGCGGATCGATGACCCAGACATTGCGCGAACGGCCCGATGCACCGGACTCCTCGGCGAGGAACGCGTCGCGCGGGAAGGCGCGCTTGAGTTCGCGCAGGATCTCCGCCTCGGCGAGCCGGTCCACTTCCGACACGTAGTCGTGACGCTGCTTCTCGACGACATCGAGGCTGTCCAGTCGATTCATGTAGCGCAGGATGATCTGACCGGCGGCGCGCGCGGCGCGCACCGCCACATTAACGGCGGGTCTGGGCATACGGATTCCGCTGGGAAAGAACGAAGCATGGCGCGATGATTGCGCGAGCGGCGCGCAGGGTAGCAGATAGCGGCAGGCTCACCAAACGCGCAGTCGCGCTACCATCGCGGCAAATCGGCACAACCCCTGGAATCCATGATCGAACAACCGGCCGGCTCCGCGCTTGCGCGCATCCGTTTCGTGCTGGCGCGCACCTCGCACCCCGGCAATATCGGCGCGGCCGCGCGCGCGATCCGCACGATGGGCCTGCAGCGTCTTTTTCTCGTTGCGCCGCAGGCGTTTCCGCATGCCGAGGCGAATGCGCTCGCCGCGGGCGCCGACGACGTATTGGACGCGGCCGTGGTCACGGCCGACCTGTCGCCGGCGCTCGCGGACTGCCGCCTCGTGCTCGGCGCGACCGCGCGTCGCCGCGGCGTCGTGCTCGAGGAACTCGATCCGCGCGAAGCGGCCCGGCGCGTGCTGGCCGCCACCGCGGCCGGTCACGAGGTGGCGCTGCTGTTCGGCAACGAGCGGGTCGGATTGGAGAACGACGAAATCAAGCATTGCCACGCGGCGATCACGATTCCGAGCGATCCGGGCTATTCGTCGCTGAACCTGGCGCAGGCGGTGCAGGTCATCGCTTACGAGGTGCGCACGGCGTGGCTCGCCAGCGGCGTGCAGCAGGCCCTGCCGGCGCGCACGGAGCCGCCCGCGAGCAGCGCGGAGATGGAGCAGTTCTTCGCCCACCTCGCGCAGGCGCTGGATGACATCGAGTTCCACAAGGGGCGCTCGCCGCGCACGATCCTGCAGCGGCTGCACCGGATTTTTCTGCGCGCGCAGCCGGATCGGCGCGAGCTGCGCATCCTGCACGGCATTCTCAGCGACGCGCAGCGGATGGCCGGCCTGGTTCACAGCGATGCCCGGCGGGCGCCGATTTCATCGGAATGATCCAATGGCGTGGAAGGTGCGCACGCCTTCAACCGCGCCGCCTCAGTTGTCGGCCTTCGATCCTTCGCTTCTGCCGATCAGCAGCTTGTCGATGCGCGTGCCGTCCAGATCGATGACTTCGAAACGGAAGCCGCCCCAGCTGAAATGCTCGCCCGCCTGCGGAATACGGCCGAACTGCGTCATCACCATGCCGGCCGCCGTGCGGAAATCGTGCTCGTCCTCGTTCGGCAGCTCGGTCAGGCCGAGCAGCTCGCGCAGGTCGTCGATGCCGACGCTGCCGTCGACCAGCCAGCTGCCGTCGTCGCGCTGCACGATCGGATGCGTGCGCGTCTCCGCCAGCGGCGTCGCGCTGCGGCCGACCACGGCGGAAAGCAGGTCGTTCAAGGTCACCACGCCTTCGATCTCGCCGTATTCGTCGACGACCAGCGCCAGCGGCGTCTCCGCGTCGCGGAATTCCTCCAGCAGGTCGAGCGCGCGCGCCGTCGCCGGCACGTAGAGCGGCTTGCCAAGCGTCGCGAACAGGTCTGCCTGCGCGCCGCGGGCAATGCGCCCGATCACGCGCTTGACCTCGAGCACGCCGAGGATTTCGTGCTCGCCGCCGCGATAGACCGGATAGCGCGAATAGGGCGTCTCGCGCATCACCGCGAGGTTGTCGTCGGTCGAAGCGGCGGCGTCGAGCCAGGCGATGCGGATGCGCGGCGTCATCACGCTGTCAACGGTGCGGTCGCCGAGGCGCAGCACGCGATTGACCATGTTGCGCTCGTCCGAATCGATCACGCCCTGGTCGGCGCCTTCGGCGACGAGCAGGCGGATCTCCTCTTCGCTGACGTGCTCGCGGCTGGCCTTGTCCAGGCGCAGCATGCGCAGCAGCATCCGCGTCAACCCGATCAGCACGAACGCGAACGGCGTCGCCAGCCAGGTCATGAAACGCATCGGCACGGCGACGGCGATCGCGAATTTTTCCGGATCGACCAGCGCGATGCGCTTCGGCGCGAGCTCGCCGAGCAGCATGTTGAGGAAGGTGATGCCGGCGACGCTGAGCGAAACGCCGATCGCGACGCTGTAGTGCGCCAGCCAGGGCACGTTCCAGGCGTCGAACGCGAGCGCGATGCGGTCGCCGATATCGGCGCCGAGCGCAGCGCCGGCGCTGATCTGCAGCAAGGTGATGAACACCTGCACGGTCGCCAGGAAGCGCTCCGGCTGCTGGATCAGCGCGAGCGCGAGCTGGGCGCGCCGGCTTTCGCGCGCGAGCTGCTTCAGGCGGCTCTGGCGCGCCGTCATGAGTGCCATTTCGCTGAGCGCGAAGAAACCGTTGAACAGCGCCAGCAAGACGACAAGAACGAATTCGATCAGCATCCGGGACCGGTTACCCCCGAGGGTCCAACGTGGAGTGTAGCAAGTGGCGGCGGGCGCCACGGAATGCGCGCCGGGGCAGCGCCTGCCATGGGCGCTGCGGTAACATATCCGTCACAATCCGCTGCGCCTCGCGCGCAAGTCCGGTGGCCGCGAGGCCGCCACGTCAGAGGAAGGCGCGCCCATGTTCTCGTTGCAGACGATTTTCGGCAAAGGCGACAAGTTCTACGGGCTGCTCGAGGCCAGCGCGGACGCCGCGCGCGATTCCGCTGCCGCGCTCGTGCGCATGTTCCAGGCGCGCCCGCAGGCGCCGTCGCTGGACGAATTCATGCTGGCGCGCAAGCGCGAGAAGGACCTCTCCGCGCAGATCAGCCAGGAACTGGTCAACACCTTCGTCACCGCGCTCGACCGCGAGGACATCGAGGCCTTGTCGGCCGCGTTGAACAAGATCACCAAGTCGATCTCGAAGTTCGCCGAGCGCTACGCGCTGGCCGCCGATCGCCTCGGCGACATCGACTTCACCACGCGCGCGGCGCTGCTGGAGAAAGCCGGCGAGGTCATTGCGCAGATGGTCGCGCAGCTGCGCAAGGGCATGAACCTGGAGACGATGAAATCGCTCAACGACCGCCTGCAGTCGATCGAGAACGAAGCGGACCGGCTGCTGCTGGATCTGTATCGCGATCTCTACAGCGGCCGCCACGAGGCGATCCGCATCCTCCTGCTGAAAGACCTGTTCGAACTGCTCGAGAAAGCCATCGACCGCTGCCGCGACGCCGGCAACGTCGTCTACCAGATCGTGCTGAAGAATTCCTGACATCGGCGCTGCGAGAAGGAACCTCGTCGATGGAACTCGCTCTCGTCCTGCTCGTCGTGCTGATCGCGCTCGTCTTCGAGTACATCAACGGTTTCCACGACACCGCCAATTCGATCGCGACGGTCGTCGCGACCAAGGTGCTCAGTCCCGGTCAGGCGGTGCTGCTCGCCGCAGGCACCAACCTGATCGGTGCGCTCGCCGGCACCGCGGTCGCCAAGACGATCGCCTCGGGGCTGATCGATACGAACGTGGTCGCGGTGACGCCGGTCATGCTGATCTGCGCACTGCTGGCCGGCGTGATCTGGAACCTCATCACCTGGTGGTGGGGCTTGCCGTCGAGTTCCTCGCATGCGCTCGTCGGCGGCCTGTGCGGTGCCGCCCTCGCTGCCGCGGGCGACAATTGGTCGGCGATCATCTGGGCGCAGGGCGGCGCGCACGGGTGGGGCGACAAGGGCGTGCTGCCGAAGGTCGTGCTGCCGATGATCACTTCGCCGGTCGCGGGCTTCATCCTCGGCCTGCTGCTGATGGGTCTGCTGTTTTCGCTGATGGAGTTCCTCGGCAATACGCGTGGGCCGCTGCAGCGGTTCGGCCGCACGCGTTTCGCGAATGCGTTCTTCGGCAAGGCGCAGCTGGTGTCGGCCAGCGCGATGGGTCTCTCGCACGGCCTCAACGATGCGCAGAAGACGATGGGCATCATCGCACTGGCGCTCGCTGGCGCGACGGCGTCGGGAACCTTCGATCAGGTGCCGGCATGGCTGCATTTCCTGCGCATCGAGGAAGACGCCGGCAAGCAGTTCGAGATCGCCACCTGGATCAAGCTGGTATGCGCGCTGGTGATGGCCGCGGGCACCGCGGTCGGCGGCTGGCGCATCATCAAGACGCTCGGCCACAAGATGGTGAAGCTGCATCCGATCAATGGCTTTGCCGCCGAAACCGCATCGGCGAGCATCATCCTGACCGCTTCGCACTTCGGCATTCCGGTGTCGACGACGCACAACATCTCGGCCGCGATCCTCGGCGTCGGCGTCGCCAAGCGCGCCAATGCGATCCGCTGGACCATCGTCGAGCGCATGGTGTGGGCGTGGATCCTGACCTTGCCGATCACCGGCGGTCTGGCCTGGCTGATGCTGCGCGCGGCGCGCGCGCTCGGCTGGACGAACTGAGAGCCGCCGCTCAGCGCTGCAGTTTCATCCGCACCCGCAGGGACAGCGCCAGCACTGCCTGCAGCGGGATGCCGGCAACCCATCCGCCCGAGTAGACGGCGCAGGAGAACTGCGCGAGCAAGGCCGCCGCGAACAATAGCGGCACGGTCCTGGGCTGGGCGGCGATGCCGCCGTCGAGCAGGATGATCAGGCTGGCCGAGTCGATCGCGGGAAGCCAGAGCAGGGTCGCTCCGAACAACATCGATGCCTCCGCAGCACGGTCTGCAATTCGGTCGCAGCCGCTGCGCGCCTGCGCTTCGCTGCAGCCGCCGCCATTGTCGAACGCCAGGTCGAACGCTAGAACGAATCGCCGCCGCTGGATATCGCCTGCTCCATGCGGTCACCGAGACCGCCGAGTTCCTTGATCAGGCGATCGATCTCGGCTTCGGTCAGCAGGCCGTACGGCCGGTTCTCGCACAGCTGCAGGTACGGCGAGCCGTCGAGGTCGCTGACGGCGAGATAGCCGGTGCGCTGCTCCCAGTTGAAGCGCAGGCAGCGCAGGCCGTCCATGCCGGTGTACGGCCCGATCGGCGTCGACACGCGCAGATACTTGGTGCCGTCCTCATCGTCCATTTCAGCGAGATAGACGCCCTGGTGGCGGTCGTGGTCGAGGGTCAGATCGAAGCTGATCAGGTACGGATCGTTCGTCCGCAACGCATGACGCGCGCCAACGTGGGAGCGGATCTGTTCGAAACTCTGCACGGCGTTCCTTGAATGTCGAGACTGGAAGCTATGCTAGCGCGCGCGCCGGGCGAAGTCAGGCTTTGGCGGTCGCATGTGCGGGTGCCGTCATGGTCCGCTGTGCATGGATTGGCTACAGTCCGCCACGTCGTTGCGAACTACCCATCGGGGAAGACATGGCCGGATGGCCGCCGTGCGTTGCGTGTTTTCTGCTGCTCCTGCTTGCCGGCGGGGCAGGCGCGGCACATGCGCAGGCCGCGCCAGGCCATCAGCCCGACGCGATGCTGCACGACGGCTTCGAACGCATCGATGCGGGGCCGGCCAGCGATGCCGACGCGGCGCGCTTTCTCGCGCAGGCGAGCTTCGGCGCGACCAGTGCGGACATCGCGCATCTGCGCGCGATCGGTTACGCGGCCTGGCTCGACGAGCAGTTCGCGGCACCTGCGACGCACGCGCTCGACTACCTGAACTGGGTCGGCGGCACGCTCGGTGAGCCGATCTACCAGAATGCGCGGCTGGAGGCGTGGTTCGTCGGTGCGCTCGGCGGACCGGATCCGCAGGATCCGCTGCGCGTGCATACCGATCAGCTGCGCCAGCGTGTCGCCTTCGCGCTGAGCGAGATCCTGGTCGTCTCGGACAAGGCCGGCACGCTCGGCAATCAAGCCTATGGGCTGGCCTATTGGCAGGACCTGCTCGCCGATGGCGCCTTCGGCAACTTCCGCGATCTGATCGGGCAGGTGACGCTGAATCCGGAGATGGGCGAGTACCTCAATGTGCTCGGCAATCGCAAGCCGGACCCCGTGCTGAACATCCGTCCGGACGAGAACTACGCGCGCGAAGTGATGCAGCTGTTCACCGTCGGCCTGGTGCGCCTGCATCCGGACGGCACGCCGATGCTGTCCGGCGGTCAGCCGATTGCGACCTACGACCAGGACACGGTCAAAGGATTCGCGCACGTCTTCACCGGCTGGAACTGGGCCGGCTGCATCGCCAGCAACTGGGACTACTGCGGTCCCGGCTGGCCGGACGGCACAGGCTGGCTGCTGCCGATGAGCGCCGTCGAGGACTACCACGACGAAGGCGCACAGGACGACCAGCACGAGGGCAAGCAACTGCTCGACTACCCCGGCGTCGCCTTGCCAGGCGGGCTGCTGCCGAGCGGGGGCAGCGCGGAGTCCGACATGGCCGCCGCGCTGGACAACCTGTTCCAGCATCCGAACGTGGGTCCGTTTCTCGGCCGTCAGCTGATCCAGCGCCTGGTCACCAGCAATCCGACGCCCGCCTACGTGCAGCGTGTGGCGCAGGTATTCGACGACAATGGCGGCGGTGTCCGTGGCGATCTCGGCGCCGTCGTGCGCGCGATCCTGCTCGATCCGGAAGCACGCTACGGGCAATGGAGCAACGCGGAGGGCTACGGCAAGCTGCGCGAACCGCTGCTGCGACTGACCCATCTGTGGCGCGCGATGGCGGCGCAGCACGAATGCGGCATCGGAACCTATGCGAACCTGTATCGCTATCCGGAGTGGAATCCGGAATCGTACGCCGGGCAGGCGCCGCTGCGTTCGAACTCGGTGTTCAATTTTTTCCGACCCGATTTCGCGCCGCTGGGCGAAGTCTCCGACGATGGCCTGCTCGCGCCGGAATTCCAGATCGCGACCGATACCCTGGTCACCAGTTTCACCAACGCGACGCAGGGCAGGATCTTCTACGACTACATCGGCTCGGGCTCGTGCGATCCGAACAATCCGTACGGCCATGTCCAGATCGATGCGGATCGCGACCTCGCACTCGCGGCCGACGCCGGCGCATTGCTGGACCGCTACGACCTGCTGCTGATGTCCGGCCAGATGTCGGCATTCATGCGCCAGACCCTGCTCGACTATCTGCTGACGATCGACGCGAGCAACAGCGACGGCGCGCGCCAGCGCGTGCAGCAGGCGTTGTTCCTGATCCTCACCTCGCCCGAATACGTGATCCAGAAATAGGCCTGCCGATGCATGTCGATCGACGTTCGTTTCTGAAGAAAAGCGTACGCATCGCGCTCGCCGGTGCCGGGCTCGGTTCGACCCTGGGTCATCTGCGGCTGCTCAGCGCGGCGACGAATGCGCGCCCGTACGTGTTCGACGACTATCGCGCCCTGGTCTGCGTGTTCCTCTATGGCGGCAACGACAGTTTCAACACGATCGTGCCGGTCGACGCGGACCACTACGCGCAATACGCCGCGATGCGCACCGTGCTGGCGCTGCCGCAGTCGCCCTTGCTGGCGCTCAACCCCCGTGCGGACGGCATGCCCGGCGACGGCGGCCAGTACGGATTGCATCCGTCGATGGGCGCGCTGGCCGGATTGTTCAACGACGGTCGTGCCGCGGTCATCGCCAATGTCGGTCCGCTGGTGCAGCCGGTGAGCAAGGCCGACTACATGGCCGGCAACGTGCCGCTGCCGCCGCAGCTGTTCTCGCACGCGGACCAGGAATCGTGCTGGCAGTCTTCGCCGCTCGACAACAATGCGCCGACCGGGTGGGGCGGGCGCATTGCCGACCTGCTGCACGGCGGCAACGCGAATCCGGATACGCCGACGGGCATCTCGCTGGCCGGCGAGGACGTGTTCCTGCGCGGTCGCTCGGTCAACCCCTACATCATGAGTCCGGACGGCGCGCTGCCCGTCAACTACGAGGCGGCGACATGGAACAGTGGTGGCGTTGCCGCGTTCGACGCGCTGCGTGCACCGGGCACGCAGGCCAACCTGCTCGAACGCACGTATGCCGCATCGATGGATCACACCATCCGCACCTATCAGTCGATCGGCGGCGCGCTCGCCGGCGCGGCGGATGTCGGCACGTTTCCCGCCAGCTATCTCGGCAGCCAGCTGGCGATGGTAGCCAAGCTGATCTCGGTGCGCGCCGCGCTCGGCGTGCAGCGCCAGGTGTTCTTCGTCACCTCGAACGGCTACGACACGCACGATGCCGAGCTGGCCACGCAGGAAGTCCTGCTCGGCGACCTGTCGGCCTCGCTCGCCGCGTTCTACGATGCGACCGTGCAGCTCGGCGTCGCCGACAGCGTCACGGCGTTCACCGCGTCCGACTTCGGCCGCACGCTGTCGATCAACGGCAACGGCACCGACCACGGCTGGGGCGCGCAGCACTTCGTCGTCGGCGGTGCCGTCGCCGGGCAGCGGTTCTACGGCACGATGCCGAGTCTGCTGCCCTCGGCCGACAATCCGGACGATGCCGGCTGGGGCCAGATGATTCCCGGGCTCGGTGCCGACCAGTATTCGGCGACGCTGGCGCGCTGGTTCGGCATTGGCGAGAGCGATCTCGATCTGCTGTTTCCGAATCTGCTCAACTTCGCCAGTCGCGATCTCGGCTTCCTCGGCTGACCTCGGCCGTTTGTCGATGCCCACATCCTCCCAGCCGGTCTCCGACGACCACGCACGCATCCGCCGCGTGATCGCCTCGATCCCCGCCGGCCGCGTCACCAGCTACGGAGAAATCGCCACGCGTGCGGGTCTGCCCGGCCGTGCGCGCCGGGTCGGCCGCGTGCTGGGCGAGGCGCCGGCCGAACTCGCACTGCCCTGGCATCGCGTGCTGCGCGCCGATGGGCGCAGCGCATTCGCGCCCGGCAGCCGCGGCTTTCGCGAGCAGGTGCGGCGGCTCGCGGGCGAAGGCGTGCGGGTACGCAATGCGCGGGTCGATCTCGGCCTGCATGGCTGGGAACGCAACCTCGACGACCTGCTGTGGGGACCGCCGCCCGCATCGCCGCGGAAGAAGGCGCGACCGGCGCGTTGAGCGGCCGCGAATGCGGTGTGTGTCATGGCCCGCGCAGGCGAT
>DASWPR010000484.1:0-9574 GCA_036398455.1 Dokdonella sp. | reverse complement strand
GCCGACCGAAACGGTCGCGCGCGTCATGATGATTTCGCGGTAGCGCTGCTGATCCATGACCTGGGCGAGACCCGCGGCGAGCGCGAGCAGGGTCTTGCCGGTGCCGGCGGTGCCGAGCAGGGTGACGAAATCGATATCCGGATCCATCAGCGCGTTGAGGGCGAAATTCTGCTCGCGATTGCGCGCCGAGATGCCCCACACCGTGTGCGAGCCGCTGCGGTAGTCGTCGACGATCTGCAGCACCGCCTTGCTGCCGTCGAGGCGCAGCACGCGCATCTCGACTTCGTCTTCGCCGGGCAGATACAGGCTCTGGTTCGGATGCCAGTCTTCGTCCTTGCGCCGCTTCACTTCGTAGAACGTGCGGCCGCGCTCCGACCACGAGCGCAATTCGCCGTGGCGGTCCCAGAAGTCCTTCGGCAGCTCGGCGAGGCCGGTGTAGAGCAGGCTGAAATCGTCGAGCGCGCGATCGTTCTCGTAGTCTTCGGCGGTGATCCCGTAGATCTTCGCCTTGATGCGCAGGTTGATGTCCTTCGACACCAGCACCACCGCTTCCTTCGGCCGCTGCTCGCGCAGCGCAACGACCGAGGCGAGGATGAGATTGTCCGGCAGCGTGCGGCGGTTGCTCTTGTCGGCCGTCACATGCGCGGTGGTCTGGAAGTAAAGACGTCCAGCTTTGCTGCGCTTGTCGAGCTGCAGGCCCTGCGGCAGGCGCAGGTCGATGCCTTCGTCGATGTGCCGCCCGTTGCCGGCCACGATCAGTTCGTTGAGGAAGCGGCTGACCTGGCGCGCGTTGCGCGACGTTTCCGAGGTTCCCTTCTTGGCGGCGTCGAGTTCTTCCAGCACCGTCATCGGTATGAACACGTCATGTTCTTCGAAGCGGAACAGGGAGGTTGGATCGTGCATCAGCACGTTGGTGTCGAGCACGTAGATGCGCTTGCCTCGGGTCATGCTGGGGTCTCGATGGGGGAAAGGGCGGCATTCGCCGCGGAATGCGCACTGCACGAATAGCAGATTGCCGTGACGATCGGGATCGCGACGGTCAAGGCTGTATCAGCCGGGCGAGCACGGCCGCTGCATGGCCGGCAACCTTGACGCCGCGCCATTCGGCGACGAGCACGCCTTGCGCGTCGATCAGGAAGGTGCTGCGGATGACGCCGATGAAACGGCGGCCGTACAGGCTTTTCTCGCCGAGCACCCCGAATGCGTTGCACCAGGTCTCGTCGGTATCGGCGACCAGCGGGAACGGCAGCGCGTGCTTGTCGCGGAATTTCGCGTGCGACGCCGCCGGGTCGCGCGAAACGCCGACGATCTCGCAGTGGTGCTTGCGAAATTGCGCATGCAGATCGCGGAAATCGTGCGCCTCGCTGGTGCAGCCGGGCGTCTGGTCCTTCGGATAGAAGTAAACCACGACCGCGCTGCCGCGCAGGTCGGCCAGCGAGAGGCTGCCGCCGTCGTGCAGCGTGCCGCTCAGCCTGGGTACCTTCTTGCCGACTGCGAGCATCGTCAGAATTTCATCGGATCCATGATCGCGTCGAGGTTGAGCCCGTCGCAGAACTCTAGAAAATCGTCGCGCAGCGCGGCGATGTGCGTGGTATTCGGAATGCCGATCGTGATCTGCGCCGAGAACATGTCGGCACCGGTCTGCATCGCGCGGTAACGCGTCGAATGCAGCTGCTCGATGGTGATGTTCTGCTGCGCGAAGAACTCGGCGAGCTGGAACAGCACGCCGGGCTTGTCGGCGGCGACCACTTCAACGACGTAGGGCAGCAGGTTCGACTGCTGCTGCTTCGCGCTCGTGCGGAAATGACCCAGGCGGATTTCGCCGTCGCGTTCGAGCCGCGCCAGCGCGTTCTCCAGCTTGGCGATCGCGTCCCACGCGCCTTGCGCGAGCGCGAGCACGCTGAGGTCGCTGCCGAGCGTGGATACGCGCGCTTCGGCAAGGTTGCAGCCGCACTCGGAGATCCGTTTGCTGATCGCGACCAGAGGCGATTTCTCGGGCGCGCTGAACGCGCTGATCAACAGATAGTTCTCGTTCGACGCGGGCCGCAGCGTCGTGTCGGCCGCGGCTTGCCTTCCTGCTTGCTTCACGGTTCCATGGCCCTGTCGATAGCGGCACCGCGTGTCGGCGCTCGGCGACCAGAATACTTGCGGGGCAGGGGGGTCGCAAGCGAGCGGCCGGCAGGCCCGACACTGCTCGCCCTGCGCCGGCGAGGCGGCCTGTGGCGAGGCCGCCCCGCCCGTCGCCGCACGGCTTCGATGTTTGCAGCGGCGGCGGCCCGCAGCGTGCCGGGATGGACTTGTTCAGCATGCCGCCAGTACCATCCGGAATCCCGCATGCGCTCGAACATTCCGTCTTGACCCTATCCGGCAGCATCTGTGCACTGGCGACGCCATTGCGTTCGCGCGATGACGCGATCGACCTCGCTGCCTTCGGCCGTCTGCTCGACTACCAGCTGTCCGGTGGCACGCGTGCAATGGTCGTGGCGGGGTCCACCGGTGAAGCGGCGGCGCTCGACGAGGTGGAATATTCCACTTTGCTCGAATTTGCAGTTTCGCACGTGGCCGCACGCGTACCCCTGCTCGCAGGGACCGGCCTGTCGGCTACGCGCAAGACGATTGCGCAGACGCAGCGCGCACGCGCTGCCGGTATCGATTTCGCCCTGGTGGTGGCGCCCGCGTATGTGCGACCGACGCAGGAGGGCCTGTATCGGCATTTCAGCGAAGTCGCCGAGCACGGTGGCCTGCCGGTCGTCCTCTACAACGTGCCCGCGCGGACGGCCTGCGACCTGCTGCCGGAAACGGCGGCGCGGCTGGCCCGTCACGGCAATATCGTGGGTATCAAGGAAGCGCTGCCCGATGCCGCGCGGATGCAGGCGCTGCTCGCGCTGAAGGGGCCGGCTTTTGCAGTCCTCTCCGGCGACGACCCTACGGCATTCGACGCACTGCGGGCCGGTGCCGACGGGGTCATCTCGGTGGCCGCGAACGTCGTCCCCGCGCTCTTCGGCGAGCTTTGTGCCGCTGCCGCCCGCGGTGAGATCGAGCGGGCCGGGAGCATCGACACGCGCCTGCGGCCGCTGTACGGCGCGCTGAGCGCCGAACCCAACCCGATTCCGCTGAAATGGTGCCTGGCCGAGCTCGGCATCGGCGAGCCTTGCCTGCGCCTGCCTCTGCTGCCGCTTTCTGCTGCGCACCACGCGGCGACCCGCGAGATTCTGGCGCGCCTGGGGCTGGTCGAGACTGCACGCGCAGTCGGGTAGACTAGCTCGATAACTTACGACGGGATGGTATCTGTGAGACGGACTATTTATGCCTTGCTGACGACGGTGGCGCTGACTTCGCTGCTGGGCGGCTGTGGATTCGTCCACCGCCATTTCGATCGCAAGGACGACGGCTACAGGAAATCCGTCAATGAGCGGCCGCTCGAAGTGCCGCCCGATCTCGATACACCGAACAGCAGCGGCGCCCTGATCGTGCCCGCCCTGGGTGCGGGCGCAAGCGCCGCTTCCGTGGCCTCGGCGCCCCCTGCGAGCGCAGACGCGGCGACTGCGCCGATGTCGAGCGCACCGCCCGCCGGCGTGGCGGCGGCAGGCGGCGTCACCATCGGTGGCGACAGCCTCGGCATCGCCGACAGCGTCGAAAACACCTGGTCGCGCGTGGGGCTCGCGCTGGAGCGCTCCGGCGCCGCCAAGATCCTCGGCCGCGACGAAGCCAGCCGTACGTATACGGTGCAGACCACGGGCCAGACGACGACCAGGCCGGGTTGGTTCAAGCGTGCCATCACGCTCGGCATGGCCAGCGGCAAGACCACGGCGCAGGTGCAGTTGACCGTGCGCGTCAGTGCCGAAGGCAATACCAGCAAGGTCGGCATTGAGGGTGCGACGGACGAAGCGTCGCAGGATGCCGCGCGCGCACTGCTCGCCATGCTGCGCCAGCGTTTGTCCTGACCCTGGGATATTCTCGGATGCAACGACACGCGTGCCGCCCGGCGCGCGTGTCGTCGACGAAATCGGATGATGCGCCGGCGCCCGGCGCCGGCCTTCAGCGCTGCAGCAGGCCGAGCTTGTCCGGCTTGCCTTCCCAATCCTTGGCGTCTTCGGGAGCGTCCTTGCGTTCGGTCAGCACCGGCCACGCCTTCGCGAGCTCCGCGTTGAGCGCGATGAAGCCCTCCTGGCCTGCCGGTACGTCGTCTTCCGGAAAGATCGCGTTGATCGGGCATTCCGGCTCGCACAGGGTGCAGTCGATGCATTCCTCGGGATCGATCACGAGGAAGTTCGGCCCTTCATGGAAACAGTCGACGGGGCAGACCTCGACACAGTCGGTGTACTTGCACTTGATGCAGTTCTCGGTGACGACGAAGGGCATGTCGGGGCTTCGTAAGGAGTACGGGCGGGCTTCTAGTTGAAAAGTGCAGCCAGGGAAGGCTGCTTCTGGCTTCACGGACTAGCGGATGTTCGCAACACCTGAGGTGCGGCGGCGAAGCCGCGATCAGGGAAGATCGCACAAATGCACAGGCAAATGGCGCTCCCTACGAGGTTCGAACTCGTGTTCCCGCCTTGAGAGGGCGGTGTCCTGGACCACTAGACGAAGGGAGCGCAGTTTTCGAATTGCGCGGCCGCGTAGTATAACGAATCGGTAACATGCGGCAAATCACTGGAGCATCAAGAGCGGATGAGTTCGCAAGCAAGCGCACAGGAGACGTCGACAGCCGGGTCGTTCCGCATCATTCCGCGCGCCGGGCACTCGATTTCGCGCAAAGATATTTCGCCGGGCGCGCTGCGCGTGCTGTACCGGCTGCATGAGGCGGGCTTTCGCGCCTGCCTCGTCGGCGGCGCAGTGCGCGATCTGCTGCTGAACGGCCATCCGAAGGATTTCGACATCGCGACCAACGCGACGCCGGAGGAAGTGCGCGGACTGTTCCGCAACTGCCGCCTGATCGGACGCCGCTTCCGGCTGGCACACGTCGTGTTCGGGCGCGAGATCGTCGAAGTCGCGACGTTCCGCGGCAGCAGCGACGACGGCAGCGGCGATCGTCATCTCGTTGACGGCCGCCTCGTGCGCGACAACGTCTACGGCAGCATCGAGGAAGATGCGGTACGACGCGACTTCACCATCAACGCGCTGTACTACGACATCGCCGATTTCAGCGTGCTCGATTCGGTCGGCGGCATGGCCGACCTCGAGCACCGCGTGCTGCGCCTGATCGGCGAGCCGGAGCTGCGCTACCGCGAAGATCCGGTGCGCATGCTGCGTGCCGCGCGTCTCGCCGCCAAGCTCGCCTTCGACATCGCGCCGGAGACCGCGGCGCCGTTCGCGACACTCGGCGGGCTGCTCTCCGAAGCGCCGCCGGCACGCCTGTTCGACGAATCGCTGAAACTGTTCCTGAGCGGCTACGGCCTCGCCAGCTTCCGTGCGCTGGAGCGCTACGGCTTGCTGCAGCATGTGTTTCCGGCGACCGCCCGCGTGCTCGGCGCGCACGCGCTGCCGCATGTGCGCAGCCTGCTGGAGCAGACGCTGGCGAGCACCGACGAGCGCATCGGTGCGGACAAGCCGGTCACGCCGGCGTTTCTTTTCGCCGCGATGCTGTGGGAGCCGGTGCGGCAGGCCGCGCAGGCGATGATCGCCGAAGGCGTCGAACCGATCGTTGCATGGCCGCACGCGTCCGATCGCATCCTGCGCGAGCAGGCGCAGCGCGTTGCGATCCCGCGCCGCTTCACGATCACCATCGAAGAAATCTGGGCGCTGCAGGCACGCTTCTCGCAGCGCACGAAGAAGCGCGCGTTCCGCCTGCTCGAACATCCGCGTTTCCGCGCCGCCTACGACTTCCTGCTGCTGCGCGCGGACGAATCGCCTGAACTGGCCGAACTCGCGCAGTGGTGGACCGAAGCGCAGCAGGTCGATCAGGTCGAGTTGGGGAATCGCCTCTCGGCGGTGCCGCCGACGCCGGACGACGTGCCGCCGAAATCGAAGCGCAAACGCGCACGTCGACGCCGGCGCAAGGCGCGGCCCGGCGCCGATGCGACTCCGCAGGCGAGCGATGCCGGCGAGTGAACCGGCGCGCGTGGTGCGCGCCTATGTCGGCCTCGGCAGCAATCTCGACGGTCCGCTGGAGCAGGTCGAACGTGCCCTGCATGCACTCTCAGACATCGCGCAGACGCAGCTGCTGCGCGCTTCGCGCCGCTATCGCACCGCGCCGTGGGGAATTGCCGAGCAACCGGCATTCGTCAATGCCGTCGCCGAGCTGGCGACGAGCCTGCCGCCGCGTGATCTGCTCGATGCCCTGCTCGGCATCGAGCGCGCGCAGGGCCGGCATCGCGACGGCGCACGCTGGGGGCCGCGCACGCTCGACCTCGACCTTCTGATCTATGGCGACCTGCAGATCGAATCGCCGGGGCTGGTGCTGCCGCATCCGCGCATCGCCGAGCGCGCGTTCGTGCTGGTGCCGCTGGCCGACCTCGATGCCGGACTCGTGATAGCGGGCGCCGGCACGGTGCGCGAGCTGCTGGCGCGGGTCGACGCCAGCGAGTGCGTGCCGATCGACTGAAGCGCGTCGCTTGAGCTGGCTCGGCCGTGCGGGGAATAATGCGCGCCCACGCCAGCCGACGACTCCCCCGATGTATTCGAATGCCGCTACCGGCACGCCGCTCACGGTGCCCGCGCTTCACGCGTGCAAGGCGCGCGCGCAGAAGATCGTCGCGCTGACGTCCTACGATGCGAGCCTTGCGCTGCGTGCGGACGAGGCCGGCGTCGATCTGGTCCTCGTCGGCGATTCGCTCGGCATGGTGGTGCAGGGGCACGCCAGCACCCTGCCGGTCAGCGTCGACGACATGGTCTATCACACCGCCTGCGTCGCGCGCGGCCTGCGGCGCGCCGTGCTGGTGGCCGACCTGCCGTTCATGAGCTATCGCAATGCCGACGCCGCGCTGGCCAACTCGGCGCGCCTGCTCGCCGCGGGTGGCGCCGCGATGGTCAAGCTGGAAGGCGCCGGCTGGGTCTGCGACGTGATCGACGCGTTGAAGCGGCATGAAGTGCCGGTGTGCGCGCACCTCGGGCTGACGCCGCAATCGGTGCACAAATTCGGTGGTTATCGCGTGCAGGGGCGCGACAACGCCGCGGCGGAGCGCATGAAGGCGGATGCACTGGCGGTGCAGGACGCGGGCGCCGATCTGCTCGTGCTGGAGTGCGTGCCGGCGGCCCTCGCCGCGGACATCACGCGCTCGCTGCGCATCCCGACGATCGGCATCGGTGCCGGCGTCGATTGCGATGGACAGGTGCTGGTGATCCACGACCTGCTCGGCATCACCAGCGGCAAGCGGCCGCGCTTCGTCAAGGATTTCCTGGCCGGGCGCGGCTCGGTCGTCGAGGCGATCGGCGCCTACGCGAGCGACGTGCGCGCCAGCGTGTTTCCCGCTCTCGAGCACAGCTACTGATCATGCAGATCGTTCGCAGCGGTGAGGCATTGCATGCCCTGGTCGGCGATCTGCTCGGCCGCAGGCAGCGCATCGGCCTGGTGCCGACGATGGGCAATCTGCATGCGGGCCATCATTCGCTGGTCGCGCTGGCGCGCGAACGCGCCGATGTCGTCATCGCCAGCGTCTTCGTCAACCCGACCCAGTTCGGTCCGAACGAAGACTTCGCGCGCTACCCGCGCACGCCCGATGCGGATGCGGCCGGCCTCGCAGCGAGCGGCTGCGACGTGCTCTTCCTGCCGCCGGTCGAGGACATGTATCCGTATGGCATCGCACGCAGCGTGCGCGTCAGCGTGCCGGAACTGCCCGAGGTGCTCGAAGGCGCGATCCGCCCCGGCCACTTCGACGGCGTCGCCACCGTCGTCGCCAAGCTGTTCAATCGGGTGCGGCCGCATGTCGCCGTGTTCGGCCAGAAGGACTACCAGCAGCTGCTGGTGATCCGCCGTCTCGCGCGCGATCTCGGTTATCCCATCGAGATCGCCGCCGCGCCGATCGTGCGCGAGTCGAACGGGCTCGCGATGAGTTCGCGCAACCAGTATCTGAGCGGACAGCAGCGCAGCCAGGCCAGTGCGATCCACGCGACCTTGCAGCGCATGGCAGCCGAGGTTCGCAGCGGGCGCCCGATCGCAGAGGTCGAAGCGGATGCCGTCGCCGGCCTGCAGCAAGCTGGTTTCGTCCCCGATTACGCAGTCATCCGCCGTGCGGACGATCTGCGCGAACCGGCCGCGTCCGACCGTGGTCTGGTCGCCCTGATCGCGGCGCGTCTGGGCAGTACGCGGCTGATCGATAATTTCATCATCGACCTGTAGCGTTTTCGCTGGAGGCTGTGGTATTCTCCCAACTGTCTTAGGGGTTTTCGCAACGACAGCCGTTGTTCCCGAGGACAGCAGGGCGCATTGTAGGTAATCGTCACTCCGATTGAGACCCTCGCAGCGGCAACGCGCGAGGGTTTTTTTTGACCTGTGAATTGACCAGGTCATTGAATTCATTGCACATTTTATTGGCCGCGCGAACTCCGTGCTGCATCAGCACATGCCTTGATATAATGGCCGCCGCCGCCATGTTGCGCGCGTACAACAGCTACGTCGGAGATCTCATGCACCTCAATATGCTGAAGGCGAAGATTCATCGCGCCACGGTGACCCATGCCGAGCTGCACTACGAGGGGTCCTGCGCTATCGACGGCGATCTGCTGGACGTATCCGGCATCCTCGAATACGAGCAGATCCACATCTACAACGTGAACAACGGCGAGCGCTTCTCGACCTATGCGATCCGCGCGGACGAGGGCTCCGGCATCATTTCGATCAACGGCGCGGCGGCCCATCGTGCGCAGCCCGGCGACATCATCATCATCGCCGCGTACGGCGGCTACGAAGCGGCCGAGGCAGCCAAGCACAAGCCGCAGCTGGTCTATGTCGACCGCCACAACAAGCTGAGCCACACGAACACCTCGATTCCGAAACAGGCGGCCTGAGCGGCCAGCGCGCTGCCGCGTGCTGGCCGGAGGCCGATCGGAATACGGTTTCGCGCGGGTCTAACCGAACGTGGTCGCGGCGGTCGACGCGGCGTCCGCGCGATCCTGGTGCAGCCGCTCGTGCTGCCGCAGTGCCCACGCCACATGTTCACGCACCAGCGCCGATGCGTGCCCGGCGCGCGATTGAAGCGCCGCGATGACGCGGTCGCTGCGCTGTGCATTGCCGAGCGCGACCGCGATGTTGCGCAACCATCCTTCGTAGCCGGTACGCCGGATCGCCATGCCTTCGGTGCGCGCGAGGAAGTCGTGCTCGCTCCATGCGAACAGATCGACCAGCGCCGCGCCGTCGAGGCCGTGCCGCGGCGCGAAATCCGCTTCCGGCGTGCTCTGCACGAACTTGTTCCACGGGCAGATCAGCTGGCAGTCGTCGCAGCCGAAGATGCGATTGCCGATCGGCGCGCGCAGCTCCTCCGGTATCGATCCGCGCAGTTCGATGGTCAGGTAGGAAATGCAGCGGCGCGCGTCGAGTTTGTACGGCGCCACGATCGCCCGCGTCGGGCAGATTTCGATGCAGCGCGTGCACGTGCCGCAATGCGCGCTGGCCGGCGCATCGATCGGCAGCGGCAGGTCG
>DASWPR010000483.1:0-1721 GCA_036398455.1 Dokdonella sp. | reverse complement strand
GAGCTTCGCCGGCAAGGACGAAGCGCTGTACGAAGGGGTGCACGTGGGACGCAGCATTGTGGACGGCACGCATCCGGATCTGACGGTGCTGCCGCTGGTGACCGGCGGCGTGTGAATCCGGTTCGCGATTCAGCTTGAGGTTCGTGCGCCCGGCGCGTCGTCTTTGGTCGAAATGCGCAACGCAATGTGTGCGGGCGGCCCGGTTCGCGGTTCAGCGCGGCATCTGCGCGGCGGGCAGGCCGTGCTTCGCCGAAATGTTCGCCGCCAGTTCCAGCATGCGCTGATTGGCTCTGGCGGGCGTGAACGTTTCGATCTTTTGCAGCGCCGCCTGCACGAGACTGCGGCGCAGCTCCGTGTCCGTCAGCAGCCGTTCGATGGCCCGCGCCATCGCGTCCACGTCGCCGACCGGCACCAGCAGGCCGGCCTTGCCGTCCTCCAGCAGATCCCGTGGGCCCGTCGGACAATCCGCCGACAATACCGGCGTGCCGAGCGCCATCGCCTCGCCGAGCACCATGCCGAAACCCTCGTAGCGGCTGCTCAACACCAGCAGTTCCGCCTGCCGGATATAGGGTGATGGATTTGCGCAGAAGCCCAGAAAATGCACCGCTGCGCCGATCCCCAGTTCGTCGGCGAGCTGTTCGAGCTCGCGCCGGTCCCGCCCCTCGCCGATCAGGACGAGCGCCGCCTTGCAGCGGCCGCGCTCGCGTACCTGCGCGTAGGCTCGCAGCAGCGTCTTGTGGTCCTTCTGACCTTCGTCCAGACGCGCCACCGAGACGATGAACGACTCCGCCGGACGTTCGATCGGCGCGCGCGCCGCACGCCGCAGCGCATCGACGTCGATCACATTCGGCAACTCGACAATATCCGGACCGCCTGCCGAAAAGAGCGCCTGCGCTTCGCGCAGCATGGCCGGGGTCAGCACGGCGATCGCCGAGTAACGCGAATAGTGCCTGACCCGCCGGGCGACGTAGCGCTCGCTCTTGCCGCCGAGCCGTGCTGCGAGGCTGAAATGGCTCACGCCGAACCAGGGCACATTGCCGCTTCCCGCCACATGACGCAGCGAAAAATCGAAGTCGCAGATCAGATCGTGCTGCTTCGCGAGACGCCGCAGACGCAGCGCCGCGAGCGGCCTGATCGCGCCATAGGTCAGCAGCTTGTGCCATAACTTCGCGCCCGTGCCCAGTTTGCGCCGGCGCGCCGCCTGATGAAGCGCATACATCCATTTCGACGCGGCAAGCACATGGACGGGCACGTCGTCGGGAATCGACTGCACGCGCCAGAACGTCAGGTCGTCGGTCGGATACGCCACTGACAGGCTCGGCGCGAAGCACCGCCGGTCGAGCGTTTTCAGCCATGCCAGAAGCGCGGTCTCGGTGCCACCTTTGCCGAAATCGTTGATATGAAACAGGATACGCAGCGGAGCGCGGCCGGCTCGGGGAGTGGGCGGGGTTGCGTTCGTCACCGTGCTCATTCGCCCAACTGTGTGGTCGGCGCTTCACGGCGCTGTTCGCTGCGCAATACCGTGGTTCTGCTTCGCACCGCCGCGAGCGGCGCCTCGCCTGCTGCACCGGCCTGCTCTGCGCAGCCCAGCAACAGGCCCGCAAAAGCCCAGAACGCGAGCATGGTGGTTTGCCACATGAAATCGTCGGTCGTATTTTTCGCGATCATGCCCGCCACCAGCGCCACGCCCGCCGCGCACAGCCAGGGGTCGACCCGCCGCA
>DASWPR010000482.1:0-9242 GCA_036398455.1 Dokdonella sp. | reverse complement strand
CCTGGGCGATCCAGTCCTGCAGGTTGTAGTAGTTCGTCACGCGCGCGATGCGGCCGTCCTTGATGTCGAAGAACGCGCCGCCGGGCAGCACGTACTTCTGTCCGCGTGCCGGCGGCAGACCTTCGTCGCTGGCTTTGTAGGTGCCGTGCACGACGTATTCGGCGGCCGCACGCGTGCCGTCCGGGGTCGCGCTGACGACGATGTCGGCGAGCTGTTCGGAATAGCTTGCGTCCATGCGCCCGAGGAACGCGCGGAACGCGCTGCGGCCTTTCTCGCGCGCGCCCTGGTTGAGATCGTGCACGACGTCTTCGGTCAGGTGCGCGAGCATCGCTTCCCAGTCGCCACGATTGAAGGCGGCGTAGTAGTTCTCGATCAGCGCGATCGTTTCCTGCAGGGGCATGGGGCTACCTCGGTGACGGGGAGACAATTGTGTATGGTAGCAATCGCGTCAAGCGGCGGCGCCGGCCTGCCCGCATCGCCCGCCGCCGCTGCCGCGACATGGAGTCGCAGCCGTCGTCAGGACATGGCCGGGACATGGGTGGCGCTCGCGCTCATCGCATGTCCTCCCGCACCGGAGTGGTGCGGGAGGAACAAGGCGCTGCGCGGGGCACTGAACGATCGGGCGCAGCCGTCAGCGACCCCCGTCACGCACCCTGCTGCTGCTTGATCCAGTCGTCGATCACGCGTTCGAGCAGGGCCAGCGGCAACGCGCCGTGCGTCAGCACCTGGTCGTGGAACCTGCTCAGGCTGAATTTCGGACCGAGCGCCTGCTTCGCCTTCTCGCGCAGTTCGAGGATTTTCAACATGCCGGCTTTATAGGCCAGCGCCTGGCCGGGATCGACGAAGTAGCGCTCGATCTCGGCGGTGACGTCCGACTCGGCCATGCCGGTGTTGTCCATCATGTAGGCGATCGCCTGCTCGCGCGTCCAGTGCTTGTAGTGAATGCCGGAATCGACGACCAGGCGCACGCCGCGCATCATTTCATCGCGCAGGCGGCCGAGGTTGTCGAGCGGGTCCTTCTCGAAGCCGAGTTCCCATGCGAGCCGTTCCGAATACAGCGCCCAGCCCTCGGCGTACGCGGTGAACGGCAGCACGCGGCGGAAGAACGGAACGCCCTGCAGTTCCTGCGCGACCGAAATCTGGAAGTGATGCCCCGGGATGCCCTCGTGATAGGCCAGCGTGCGCATGGCGAATTTCGGCGTCTCCGCGGTGTCGCGCATGTTCGCGAAGAACGTGCCCGGGCGCGTGCCATCGAACGAACCCGGTTCGTAGTAGGCGCCCGGCGCGGTCTTCTCGGCGAACGCCGGCACCGCCTTGACCTGCACGCCGAGCTTCGGACGCACATCGAACGCGTCGCCGAGACCGCCATTGACCTCGTCGAGGATCGCCTGATACCGCTTCAGCATCTCGGCCTTGCCTTCCGGCGTATTCGGGAACGTCGACTCCGGCGCATGGGCGAGCTGCTGCACGCGCACGCCGATGCTGCCGTCGGCCAGCCCCTTGTCCTTCAGGATCGCGTCCATCTCGGTGGTGATACGCGCCACCTCGGCGAGGCCGAGCGTGTGCACCTGTTCCGGCGTCATCGCGGTGGTCGTGTGCATGCGCACGCACCAGGCGTAGTAGGCGTCGCCGTCGGGCAGGCTCCAGGCACCTTCGTTGCGCTGTGCCTTCGGCTGCAGCGCCGTGAAGTAGTCGATCAGCGCGTGATAGGCCGGGTAGACGCGGTTCTGCACCGAATCGGCAACGCGCGCGAGCAGCGCGTCGCGATCGGCCTGCGCGATCGTGTCCGGCGCGATCTTGTCGAGTTTTTCCTTGAAGCTGGTGTACAGCATGTTCTGCTGCGCCGGCACGTCGACGAAACCGGTCATCTGCTTCAGCACGCCGTCGACGGTGAATTTCGGCGGCAGCACGCCTTTCGCTTCGCGCAGCTTCAGGCCCTCGATCACCTGGTCGAACTTCAGCGGAAACTTGTCCAGCCGCGCCACATACGCATCCGCGTCGTGGCGGTTGTTCACCTGGTGCGTCTCGGCCATGAAGCTCGGCAGGCTGGACTGGATGCCGGCCAGCTGGTTGACCGGGAAATCGTGATCGCGGAAGCGGTCGCCCTCGACCTGGATCGACAGGAAATAGTCGAGCACGTCGTAGGACAACTGACCATCGCGATCGAGCGCGTTGCGGTCGTAGCGATGCAGGGTTTCGGCATCCTGCCGGATCATGTAGGCCATCGCCGCCTCGTGCGCGGGGGAGGCATCGTCGAGCTTGTCGCTGTAGAAATCCGCCCACGCGGGCAGGATGCGCATATTGCTCAGCAGTTCGGGGCTCTGCAGCGCGAACTGGCCGAAGACGCGTCCGTAGAACCAGTCGATCTTGTACGGCTTGAAATACCAGACGTGCACGAAGAACGCGCCGGCGACGAGGACGACCAGCACGAGCAGGCGTAGCAGCCACTTCAACATGGTGCGCATCGGCAAACCTCCCCTCGAAAACCGCCAGCCTAGCGCGTCCGGCCGGACCGGACATGCGGCGATGGTCATGCCGCGGCGCGCGGCTCACGGATTGCTAACGCCGCTTCCTTCCTTTTTCCACACTCGCTGCACCATCCTTACGCGATGCACGCCTAAGCTGGTCGCCGTCGAATCACCGACACCCGCAGAGGAAACGCCATCGTGTGAAAACCCGCCGCCGCCCGGAATTCGACTTCGGGCCGGCATTGCGTCACGCCCGCTCCGCCGTGCCCACTCCCTCGCGCGGAACGTACCCCCGGCAACGACGTCCCTGGCCGATGCATCGTCCACGATGCCCTCTCCCCAACGTCATCCGGCTGCCCGCCCTCCCCAGCTTCCGGCAGCCACGATGCATCGGCCGTTTTTTTGGTTTCGCCGTCTTTACGTCCTGCAGGGTTCGCCCCGGAACGTACGAAGCAGACGTTCGACCGCTCGCCGGCGCTACTGCGTCGCCGCGCGCAGATGCGCAATGAACGCACGCACCTTGGCCGGCGGGTGGCGGCCGGAGTACACCGCGTAGATGCCGCCGTCGGGCAGCCGGTAGCCGCGCAGCAGGGGTACCAGGCGGCCGTCGCCGATCGCGTCCTCGACCAGATAATCCGGCAGCACCGACAGACCGGCGCCTGCCAGCGCCATCGCGTACGCGGACAAGGTGCTGTTGACTTCCGCTACCGCATTCACGCGTACCGAACGACGCGCCCCGGCAGCGGCGGAAAAGGTCCAGTGCAGCGGCGAAGGCAGCACCGACAGCGAGATCCAGGCGTGCTGCGCAAGCTCTTCGGGGTGACGCGGCGTGCCGGCCGCGGCGAGATAGGACGGCGCCGCGACCAGGCGCTGGCGGAACGCCCCCAGGCGCACAGCGTGCAATCGGGAATCGCGCAGCCAGCCGATGCGCACCGAGACATCGAAGCGCTCGGCGATCGGATCGGCGATGCGATCGCTGACGACGAGTTCCACTTTCACCTGCGGATGCAGCCGCACGAATGTCGCGAGCGCAGGCGCGACGACGGACGGACCATGATCGCTGGCGGCGCCGACGCGCAAGGTTCCCGTCGGCCTGTCGCGATTCTCGCCGACGCGTTCGATAGCCGCCTCGGTCTCGCCGAGAATGCGCACGCAATCGGCATGAAACAGCGCGCCGGCCTCGGTCAGCGCCATTCGCCGCGTGCTGCGCAGGAGCAGGCTCACCCCGAGTTCCTTCTCGAGGCGCGCGACATGCTGGCTCGCCATCGCCTTGGTCGACCCGAGTTGCTCGGCCGCCGCCGTGAATGAGCCCGCACGCGCGACGGCGACGAACACCGCCAGCCGGTTCAAGTTGACTTCCGCGACGGCCATCCCGGCATTTCCATTGTAAATTGCAAGTTTACGATGAATTCTCGTTGGCGGGATTTATCCGCCGCGCCCGCGGGTTCAGACTATGTGTCTTGATTCGGGTCGGAACCCGTCAGGCACTCCACGAGGACTCCCCATGAAAATCGCATTGTTCGGCGCCAACGGCCATCTCGGCGGCGCCATTCTTCAAGAAGCCCTGCAGCGCGGGCACGAAGTCGTCGCGGTCGTGCGCGATCCGCAGCGCCTCGTCGTCGACGACGCCAGGCTGACCGTCGCGACCGGCAACGCCGGCGACAGCGTCAGCTTCGTCAGCGCCATCGCCGGGTGCGACGTCGCGGTGGCCAGTCTCTCGGGACGTCGCGACGCCGACGTCGCTTCGGTTCCGCGCTATGCACGCGTGCTGCTCGACGCGCTGCCGCAAGCCGGGGTGCGCCGGCTGATCTGGGTCGGCGGCGCCGGCAGCCTCGAAGTGTCGCCCGGCGTGCGCATCGTCGATGATCCGGCCTTCCCGCCGGCCTGGAAACCCGAGGCCCTCGCGCAGGCGGAAGCATTGCAGGTCTTTCGAGCGACGCAGACTGCGGTCGACTGGACCTACATCAGTCCCGCCGCCGTGATCGAACCCGGCGAACGCAGCGGCCGCTACCGTGTCGGTGGCGACCAGTTGCTGGTCGATGCGAACGGCGCCAGCCGCATCACGATCGCGGACTATGCGGCAGCCGTGATCGATCGCGTCGAAAAGGACGACGCCCGGCGTACGCGCATCACCGTCGCCTACTGAGCCGCGGCCCACGCACGATCTAGTCGTGATCGTGCGCGGCTTCCTCCCCGGCATGGGCATGGTCACGGTCATCGGCATGCTGGGGGGCACCGGCATGTTCTTCGTGATGATCGTGATCGTCTTCGCCGCCGCCATGGTGATGACCGCCGCTGGCGGCGACCTCGTCGCGATACTGCTCCGGCGTCAGCTGCGGCAGCTTGCGTGCGAAGGCGACCAGGCCCCAGATGTATTGATCCTCCATGCTGCGGCCCCAGGCCGGCATCGCGCTCATCTTGATGCCGTGCTTGATCGCCCAGAATGCTTGCGCAGGGTCGCCGATGCCGAGCTGCGCCAGATCCGGCGGCTGCGGGTAGAGGCCGCGATGCAGTTCGCTGTCCGCCTTGCCCGGCTTCAGGTGGCAGGTGGCGCACATCACGTCGTAATTGCCGGCGGCCGAGCGGATCAGCGCGGCATCGTCGAGGTCGGGCACGGTGATGCCATCGGCATGCACGGCGATCGAGCGCGTGCGCAGCATCTTCAGGAACTGCTCGGTGACCGGCCAGTGCGGCGCGTCGGCGGCGATGCTGTACAGGCCCGACCAGGCCGCAGCTGCCGCCGTCACGAACACGACGAGCAGCAGGAGAATCAGTCTCGATAAAATTTTCATGGTCACTCCCATCAGAACCAGAGGCGCAGGCCGGCGACGATCTGCGTATCGAAGACGCGTTCGTCGCCGGTGTGTGTAGGATCCAGGCTCGCAAAGCCCGCGCTCGAACCGAACCGGCGATGCCACTCGACGCCGACATACGGCGCCCACTCGCGCCGGATCTCATAGCGCAGACGCAAGCCGAACTCCGCATCGGACACGCCGGCGCCGATGCCGAGCGCGGGATCAGACTTGCCGTATGCGTTCAATTCGAAGCGCGATTGCACGATCAGCCGCTGCGTCAGCAAGAGGTCGTAGCTGCTCTCCACGCGCAACGCCGTGCGACTGTGCTGACCGACATAGGCGGTCACGCCAAGCTCGAACCAATACGGCGCGAGGCCCTGCACGCCGAACGCCGCCCAGGTTCGATCCGGTCCGCGGCCGAAATCGCGGCGCAGGCCGAGCTGCGTATCCCAGTAAGGGGCGACCGCGTGGCTCCACAGCAGCTGCGCATCGGCATCCTCGAACGCAGCTTGCGCGTAGCGGCCTTCGCTCTTGAACCAGAGCTTGTCGAAGTCGCGCCCGAGCCAGCCCTCGGCGTTCCAGCCCGTCGCGTAGCCGTCGTCGGTCCTGATGCGCTCGAAACGGTCGAGCGTGAACAGACCGAAGCTCGCGTTGTCGTCCATTCCCATCACGTCGACCATCTGTTTCGCCGACATCGCGCCCATCGCGTGCTGCGGCGGCGCGAGAGGGTCCGATGCCGTTGCATCCGTCTGCGCCGGAGGGTGGCCGTCGTGCATCGTCGAGTGATCCATCGCAGGCATGCGGGTGTCTTCCTGCGGCGGCGCCGGGTCGGGCTGCTCGTTGCGCGGCTCGTCCTCGTGTTCCAGCGCCGCGTGCAACTGCGCCCGTGCGAGCGGCGCAGCGGCGAGCAGCACGATGCAGCACGCGAAGGTGCCGGCATGGATACGTTCGTGCATACGCGTGCTCATGCCACCACCACTTCGCGGAACATGCCCGCTTCCATGTGATAGAGCAGATGGCAGTGATAGGCCCAGCGACCGAGCGCATCGGCGCTGACGCGATAGCTGATTTTCTGCGCCGGCTGCACGACGACCGTGTGCTTGCGCACCTGGAAGGTTCCGTCCGGCGCTTCCAGTTCGCTCCACATGCCGTGCAGATGGATCGGGTGCGTCATCATCGTGTCGTTCACCAGCACGACACGCACGTGTTCGCCGTGACGCAGGCGCAGAGGTTCGGCATCGGAGAACTTCTGTCCGTTGAACGACCAGAGGTAGCGTTCCATGTGGCCGGTCAGATGCAATTCGATCGTGCGCCCGGTCTCCGCACTGATCGGCGCGGCGACGCTGTGCAGGTCGGCGTAGGTCAGCACGCGACGGCCGTTGTCGCGCAGGCCGACGCCGGGATCGTCCAGATTCGTGCGCGGCGTGTCGACGCGCATGTCGACGCCGGGGCCGAATTCGGCGGGCACATGTGTCGTCGCGCCCGCAGGCGTCTGCCCCATGCGCGCGTGGTCCATGCCCGCCATCGCCGAATGGTCCATGCTGCTCATCGAAGCCTGCGCCATGGCGGCCGTCGGCACCGCATCCATCGATCCCATCATGTCCTGCATCGACAGCAGCACGCGCGGATCGAGCGGCGGCACCTCGGCCACCAGGCCTGCGCGCGGCGTCAGCGTGCCGCAGGCGTAGCCCGAGCGGTCCATCGCCTGGGCGAAGATCGCGTAGGCGCGGTCGGCATCGGGCTCGACGATCACGTCGCAGGTTTCCGCGGTGCCGAGACGGAATTCGTCGACGCTGACCGGTTCGATGTCCTGGCCGTCGTGGGCGACCACGCGCAGCTTCAAGCCGGGAATGCGCAGGTCAAAGAAGCTCATCGACGAGCCATTGATGAAGCGCAGGCGCACCTTGTCGCCACGCGCGAACGCGCAGCTCCAGTTCGCTGCCGGCGCATGGCCGTTCATCAGGTAGGTGTAGACGTGTCCGGAAACGTCGGAGAGATCGCTCGGGTTCATGCGCATCTGGTTCCACATGCGCCGCTCGGCGAGTGCACGCTGCACGCCGGAGGTACTCGCATCGCGCAGGAAATCCAGTGCGGTCGGCTTGGCGAAGTTGTAGTAGTCGCCGTGTTTCTTCAGCGTCGCGTAGATGTGCGCGGGATCGGTGTCGGTCCAGTCCGACAGCAGCACGACGTAGTCGCGCTCGGCAGCGAAGCGCTCGCCGCCGCGCGGCTCGATCACGATCGGTCCGTACAGGCCGATCTGCTCCTGGAAACCCGAGTGGCTGTGATACCAGTAGGTGCCGGCCTGGTTCACGCTGAAGCGATAGGTGTAGCTTTCGCCGGGCGCGATGCCCATGAAGCTCAGGCCCGGCACGCCGTCCATGTCGGCCGGCAGCACGATGCCGTGCCAATGGATCGAACTGCGCTCGCGCAAGGTATTGCGCACACGCAGGGTGACGCTGTCACCCTGGCGCCAGCGCAGCAGCGGCGCCGGCAGCTGGCCGTTGACGACCGTGGCCGTGCGCGGCGTGCCGGTGAAGTTGACCGTCGAGGTGCCGATGTCGAGATCGAACTGCGTGCCGCCGAGCACGTCGCGGCGCGGCGGTGATTGCGCGAATGCAGGGTCGCGCCAGCCGAGACCGGCGGCCATGCCGCCGAGGGCAAGACCTTGCACGAAGCGGCGCCGCGTGAAACCGGGCGGCGCGTCCGCAGAAAAAGGATTCATCGTTGGAACTCCGAAGGGCGACGCGTCGAGCACGCGTCACATGCCTCCAGGCCAGGCGCACGGCCCGGCATGGGAGGAGCACGGCCTTGCCGGAGTCAGACGATCGGAGGTCGCAGCAGCCGCGGCGAAAGGGTCGCGTAGGCGCGCGGCAGCGCGGCCGGCGCAATCGCGGCCTGCGCTGGATTGATCCCCGCAGGCAGGGCGATGAACGTGACGGCGCCGCAAAGCGGCCCGCACGCGCACAGTTTGCCGACGCAGCACAGGCAATCGTCCGCATGCTGATGCCGATGCGCGGCCTGCGCCGACGTCATGCCGGCATGCTGCGCACACGGCTCGTGATCGGAAGCGGTCGATGTCGCGTGCGTCTGGCCGGATGCGACGACCGGCACGGCGACCACCACGACCGCGTTCGCGATCAAGGCGAACGCCAGCACGCCGGCGAGCACACGTGCCCCTCGACCGCGTGCGAGGCGGCGCAGGCGCAACAGGAAGCTGGCGGAGAATGGCATCACGTCCGAGAATGGTACGCATCGAGCGCCGCCGCGCAAGTCCGGCACGCACGCGCCGCGCCCCTCTCCTGCTCTCAGGTCTCATGAACTATCGCCACGCATTCCATGCCGGCAACTTCGCCGATGTCTTCAAGCACACGATCCTGCTCGAACTGATCGATGCGCTGGAAGCCAAGCCCGGTGCATTCTGCTACGTCGACACGCACGCCGGCCGCGGCCGCTACGACCTGCACAGCGACGAGGCGATGAAGACGGGCGAAGCCGCCGCCGGCGTGCAGCGGCTGCTCGCGGCGCCCGCCCTGCCGGATGCGCTGCGGCGCTACGTCGCACAGCTGCGCGCGTTCGACGCGGGCAGCGATGAGGATCTGCGGCAGTATCCAGGCTCGCCGCTGCTGGCGCAGGCGCGCATGCGCGGGCAGGACCGCGCGATCCTGTGCGAGTTGCAGGCCGAGGAAGCGGCTGCCCTGAAGTCCGCCCTGCGTGGCGACACGCGCCTTGCGATCCACCAGCGCGACGGCTACGCAGCGCTGAAGGCTTTGCTGCCTCCACCGCAGAAGCGCGGCCTGGTCCTGATCGATCCGCCGTTCGAAGCGCAGGCCGCGGAGTTCGACACGATCGCCGTTGCGCTTGCCGACGCCTTGAGGCGCTGGCCGAACGCGATCTATGCGATCTGGTATCCGATCAAGCTGCGCGAAACCCTCCTGCCGTTCTATCGCTGGCTGCATGGTCATGCCGGCAAGGCCGACGT
>DASWPR010000481.1:0-16496 GCA_036398455.1 Dokdonella sp. | reverse complement strand
CGCGACTGCTGCAGGCCATCGCCCGTTTGTTCTTCGGCGACGGTGCCATGCCGGCCGCACAGGCCAGCCGCGAGTATGTCGCGTTCCGCAGCTGGGTCGATGCCTCCGGCAATGCGCACAGCGACCGCAGCGAACGACCGTATGCCGCTGTCGTCACGCGCGCGCCGGCGCTGGATTCGTCCACGCGTTCGTCGCTGCATGCGCGCCTCGAGGGCCTGTGGGCGAAGGAGTCGGGTCGCGACGCGTTGCCAGACCTGGCGATGCACGCGGTGCCGATCGAAATCCGCCAGCCGATGCCAGCGGCGGCGCGAGCGGCCGCTACGCCGGCATTGCGTGCGGCTCTGTCCAATCTCGGGCTTGCGTCCGATCAGCTGCGCTGGAGTCGCGAAGGCGATGTCGAAATCGGCCGCGCCACGCTCGTCATACTCGCCGAGGCGGCCGCGGACTGGGCGACTGTTCCGGTAGGCTCGCCGTAGCGAATGCAACGGCATGCGCGCGTGCCGCCCACACGCACTCCTCGCAAGGCGTGCATAGGTTCGCCCCTCCCAACGGCGTTGTAGACGCCGCGCGGCTGCGGCAGAGTAGGCGTGTGACGGAGGTGCCGCATGGGCTGGTGGGGCAATACGACATACATCGCCAGCGGCGACGCGGCGGCGGTCGCGGCGGAGCTTGCCGCGGTGTTCGCCGCCGAAGGCATGCCGGCGATCGCGCCGCCGCCGGCGCGACGACGGCTGCGGGTCGAGCCGATGCAATATGAGAACGCGCTGGGCAACGACCTCTGGGGCGCCGCGGTTTTTCCCGGCGCCAGCGGCTGGACGGTCGTGCAGACGGCGCCACTGGATCTGCTCGGCGAGCGCGCCGCCGGTGTGCCGCGCATGCGCCTTGCCGAGCTGGCTCGCCGACTCGGCACGCAGGCGTTCCAGCTCAACGTGTACGACTCGACCGGGATCGTGCTGGTCGAATCCGACGCAGCGGGGCACGTGCTGCTGTCCGGCATCACGCTGCAGGGAAATACCGGCGCCGATCCGATGCGCTGGCAGGAAGAAGCGCTGGACGCCGAGCGTTTGCAAGCGCGCTTCCGGCTGCTGCCGTTCAACGACATGATCGTCGAAGGCGATGCGGGCGAGGACATCGCGGCGCGCCTCGCCGCGCGATTCGGCGGCCGCAACGCCGCGTTTTGCGACAACGGCGTGTCGGTCGGTACGCTGATCGAGCACACGCCCTTCGATGCCGAAGGCGGGCGCGTCATCTATGCGCGCTGGCCGGGTGCGACGCGGCAACGCTACGCCGCCTGCGCGGATTGGGATGCGTGGCGCGCGGCAATCGCCTCGACAGTCTGATTCGCTCCACTTCCTCGGGGAGGTTCTCATGAACAGCGACGCACGCATCGACGCCTACATCGCGAAGTCGGCCCCATTCGCGCAGCCGATCCTTGCCCATCTGCGCAAGGTGCTCCACGAGGCCTGCCCGGAGGTCGAGGAGACGATCAAGTGGAGCATGCCGTTCTTCCTGCTCGACGGCCGTCCGTTCGCCAACATGGCGGCGTTCAAGCAGCACTGCGCGTTCGGCTTCTGGAAAGCCCGCCAGGTCGTCGGCGAAGAGCGCAGCGACGAAGCGATGGGCCAGTTCGGACGCCTGACCAGCCTGTCGGAGCTGCCTTCGAAGAAGCGGCTGAGCGGCTACGTCAGGAAAGCCGTCGAACAACATCGCGCCACCGCGACGGCGCCGCGCGCGAGGGCCTCAACGCCAAGGCCGCCGGCCGAGGTGCCGGAGGATCTGGCGGCGGCGCTGAAGAAAAGCGCGAAGGCACGCAAGACCTTCGAAGCCTTCAGCCCGAGCCACCGGCGCGAATACATCGACTGGATCATCGAGGCCAAGCGCGAGGAGACGCGCGCCAAACGCCTGGCGACGACGATCGAATGGCTGGTCGAGGGCAAGGCGCGCAACTGGAAGTACGCGAACTGCTAGCGCGCACGCGGGCGGGCCGGATGTGCTCTGCCGACTGAAGGCCGCGGCGAGCTCTCGGGACGCGTTAAGGATGTGCGCGCTAGGTTCGTCCGGGTCAGCAGCCACGACGGAGGACGCGCGATGATCCGCAAGCTCAAATCCGGCGAGTACCGCCTCTACTCGCGCAAGACCGACCCGAAGACCGGCAAGCGGCGCAACCTCGGCACGTTTCCGAACCGCGCGGCCGCCGAGAAGCACGAGCGCGAGGTGCAGTATTTCAAGCGCCATTGAGGCGAGCGGCATTGAGCGCGGCTGCAGCGTCGTACCTCTTGCCGCCCGCTCCGCACATGGGCGGCCGACAGCGTCAGCATCAGTCTCGGCGACGCGTTGCTCCGGCGACATCACTGAACCGCAGGTATCGACGCGGCGGCGCGCGCCTTGTGGCGCATGCGTCCAGCGGCCACCATCGGAAGACCTGCATGACGGAGTCGCTGCCATGGCGAGCCAGATCCCCGCACGAAGAATCGAAGGCGAAAACGGCGGCATCAGCGAGCGGCTGACCCGGGCAATCCTCGACATCGCCGGCCGCGTGCCGGACACCGAAGAACACAAGAGCCGCGGGCCGGATCACCGTGCACGCGCCATCGCGGCGGCCGCGGCGAACAAGGCGGCCCTCGCCGCCGGCACGCTGGCGCTGCCGCCCGGTCCGTTCGGCTGGCTGACCCTGGTGCCGGAACTGGTCGCGATCTGGCGTATCCAGAGCCAGATGGTCGCCGACATCGCCGGCGCTTACGGCGTCAGCGCCGAACTGACCAAGTCGCACATGCTGTACTGCCTGTTCCGCCACGCCGCCGCGCAGGCGATGCGCGACATCGGCGTGCAGGTCGGCGCGCGCCTGCTGATCCAGGACGTGCCGCTGCGTGCGCTCGAACGCATTGCGGCCAGGATCGGCATCGGCCTGTCCAAACGCCTCGCCGGCCGCGGCATCGCGCGCTGGCTGCCGGTCATCGGCGCGCTCGGCGTCGGCGCGTACGCGTACTACGACACCGGACAAGTCGCGCGCACGGCGATTGCGCTGTTCGGCGGCGGCGAAGCGCCGCCGGAGAAGCTGGCCAGGCGGGTGCGGATTCGGAAGGAAACCCCCTGAGGCGACGGGAGATTCGCCGTCAGCCCCATTCCACGCCCCCTATCGTCATTCCCGCTTTCGCGGGAATGACGTCGATGGAGGAGACGTCGATGGAGGATGCGCCTACGTCGGCCCGTTCGACGCCGATCGGGGGAGTCGCCGCCCTCAGCGGCGGCGGAAACGCATCAATCGCTTGAAATATCCAGGTCGCCTTCGCGCTGTACCGATTCGTCCGCGACGTGTACCGGTGCACTTCGGCGCACCGCGATCTGCGCCAGCACGAAGGTAATCAGCGCGCACACGGCGATGCCGGCGACCATCGGCATCGCGGTGCCGTTGAGGAAGCGGCCGACGATCGTCATCACGATCGCACCGGTGACGAACTGCAGCGTGCCCATCAGCGCCGACGCGGTGCCGGCGATGGCGCCGTGTTCCTCGAGAGCGAGCACGGTGATGTTCGGAATCACCATGCCGAGGAAGGCGTAGCCGATGAACAGCAGCACGGCGAGCACGGTCAAGTTGTCGACGCCGGCGAGATACAGGGCGAACAGGCTGGCGATCGCCACGATATAGCCGGTCACCGCGAAGCGCACGAGCCCGCGCATGCCGAAGCGCCGCGCGAGCGCACCGTTGAACTGCGCCGCGCCGATGAACGCGGCGGCGTTGATCGAGAAGAAGAAACTGTATTGCGTCGGCGTGAGGCCGTAGTGCTCGATCAGAATGAACGACGACGTGGAGAGGTAAGCGAAGAAGCTCGACACGCCGAACGCGCCGGTGAAGCTGAGACCGAGGAAGGTCGGATCGCGCAGCAGCTCGCGATACGCGCCGAGGGCGCCGCGGATCGTGCTGCCGGCACGCAGATGACGATGGCGCGTTTCCGGCAGGAACAGGCGCAGCAGGACCAGGCCGATCAGTGCGGCGACCAGTACGGTCCAGAAGATGCCGCGCCAGCTTGTCCACGCAATCACCAGGCTGCCGGCGAGCGGCGCGAGGATCGGCGAAACGCTGAACACCAGCATCAGCAGCGACATCATCTGCACCGCGTCGGGGCCGGTGTGCAGGTCGCGCACGACCGCGCGCGAAATCACCATGCCGGCGCAGGCGCCGATGCCTTGCACGACGCGGAAGGCGATCAGCGTTTCGACATTCGCGGCGAGTGCGCAGCCGATGCTGCCGATGGCGAACATCGAGAGGCCGAAGTACAGCGGCGCCTTGCGTCCGAAAATGTCCGAGGCCGGTCCGTAGACGAGCTGGCCGAGGCCCATCATCAGGAAGAACACCATCAGGCTCGCCTGCGTCGCGCCGCTGCTCGCATGCAGGCTGGCGCCGATCGACGGCAGCGCCGGCAGGTACATGTCGATCGCAAACGGGCCGATCGCGGTCAGCAGGCCGAGTACGGCCGCTGTCTTGAGGAACTCGAGACGCATGGATTTCCCTGGGCAGGATCGCCGCGCACGCAGCAGGCGCAGCGAGTGGTTCGCTGATGGTGAGGAGCGAAGGGCGAAGTGACGTATCAGCGTGGGTGCGGACACGCGGATATCAAGGCCGGATTTAAATGCGGATGGATGGGTGCGCTGCGCGAATCCCGAAAGGCGCATCAGCCATCGCCTCGCAGCCCTCCGCCAGCTCGATGCGACCGGCAATCTGTCATCATAATGAGACGCGTGCGGACCCGGCTCGTGACGAAAGCCGCGCCGAAACTGCACGAACGACCACCGCCGCGCCGAAGAGCGCGCCTTCGCAGGGCCCGATTCCCGATGTCCTCACCGCCTAAGCCGAATACCGCGCTGACCGAAGGCGCGATTCTGAAGACCCTGTTCGTGTTCTCGCTGCCGATCCTCGCCGGCAACGTGCTGCAGTCGTTGAACGGTTCGGTCAATGCGGTCTGGGTCGGGCGCTTTCTCGGCGAAGCGGCGCTGACCGCGACCTCGAACGCGAACACGATCCTGTTCTTCCTGCTGGGCGCGGTGTTCGGCGTCGGCATGGCCGCGACGATCCTGATCGGCCAGAGCATCGGCGCGAAGAACATGGAGCAGGCCAAGCGCGTGGTCGGCACCAGTGCCAGCTTCTTCGGCCTCGTCGCCGTCGCGGCGTCGATGCTCGGCTTCCTGATGGCGCCGTCGCTGCTCGTCTGGATGCGCACGCCGCACGATGCGCTGCCGCTCGCGATCAGCTACCTGCGCATCATCTTCATCGCGATCACGCCGATGTTCCTGTATTCGTTCGTGATGATGACCTTGCGCGGCGCCGGCGACTCGAAGACGCCGTTCTATTTCCTGCTGCTGTCGGTCGGGCTCGACATCGTGTTGAACCCGGTCTTCATCTTCGGCCTCGGCCCGATTCCCGGCCTCGGCATCGCCGGTTCGGCGACCGCCACGCTGATCGCCAACGTGATCAGCCTGGGTGCGCTGCTGCTGCACCTGTACCGGCGCAAGCATTTCCTGTGGCTGCACGCGGACGAGACGCGCTACTTCCGCATCGACCGGACGATCCTGCGTTCGCTCGTCGGCAAGGGCGTGCCGATGGGGCTGCAGATGATCGTGATCTCGTCGAGCATGATCGCGATGATCAGCCTGGTGAACCGCTTCGGCTCGCAGACGACGGCCGCCTTCGGCGCCGCGATGCAGCTGTGGAACTACATCCAGATGCCGGCCTTCGCGATCGGCGCGGCGGCTTCGTCGATGGCCGCGCAGAACGTCGGCGCCGGCCGCTGGGACCGCGTGCACAAGACCGCGATGAGCGGCATCACGATCAACTTCCTGATGAGCGGCGGCATCATCGCGCTGATCTACCTGTTCGAACATGCCGCCTTCAGCCTGTTCCTGCGCGAGGACACCGGCGCCATAACGATCGCGCAGCACATGAACATGATCGTGGTGTGGGCGTTCCTGTTCTTCGGCATATCGATGGTGCTGTCGGGCGTGGTGCGTTCCACCGGCGCGGTGCTGCCGCCGCTGATCATCCTGTTCATCGCGTTCTGGATCGTGCGCATTCCGTTCGCGTACGGACTGATCGGACGCTGGGGCGCCGACGCGATCTGGTGGAGCTACCCGCTCGGTTCACTCAGTTCGCTGGCGATGACGATCGGCTACTACCGCTTCGGCAACTGGCGCAAGGCACGCATGCTCGCGCCGAAAGCGAACGCGCCGGAAACGGTCGCGCCCGGCCAGGCGCCGGCAACGGCGATCGAGGCGCAGGCCGCGACCCTGCCGGAGCTGGAGATGGTGCCGGATATCGCGCGGCAAGCGCCGGCCGCGCCGGCGCGGCCGCGCTGACGCTCAGCCCGGCGGATCGAAGCCGTCGCGGAAGATCAGGTCGCCGCTGACCGTGTAGGTCGCGATCAGGGTCGTTTCGCCCGGATCGCTCAGCTGCACCGTGTGATCGGCGGCACCGCTGTCCGACCAGTTCGCAAATGCATAGTCGGTCGTGCCGACGGATTGCGACAAGGGTGCGCTGATGTCCACGCTCGCGTTGCGGATGTAGGTGCGCGTGACCGGCCCCGCCTGCGCGGGCGAACCGGCGAAGGCGACCAGCAGCCCCGGCGGGTTCGTCGTCAAGGTGAGATCGGAGGTGGAGGGATAGATGTCGACGTCCTGGGTGTCGCTCAGGCCGCCATCGTCCGTTCCGGTCAGCACGATGTGCAGGTAGGCCGGAAACACGGCCGCCGGCACCTGGAATTGCGTGTCGGATCCGCTCGCGCTGGTCACGGCCGATTCGGTGCAGCCGGTGTAGTCCGGATTGGTGCAGGTTTCGAGAAAGACCTGCCAGGTCAGCGCCGCATCCGGCAGCGTGCCCTGCTCGGGATCGCTGCTGCCCGCCTGCAGCGAGACGATGTCGCCCAGTGCCCACGGCGCGCCCGCCAGCGGACTCAGGATCGTCACGCTCGGTGCCGAATTGACGACGGTGACGATCATCTTCGCGACGTCGACGCCACCATGACCATCGGACACCTGCACTGCCACGGAATGCGCGCCGTTCGTCGCGAAGAACGCGCTCGCGCCGAGGCCGATCGCGTCGGTGAAGCTGCCGTCGCCGTCGAGATCCCAGGCGTAGCTCAGCGTGTCGCCGCTGTTCGCATCGATGCTGTTCGCCGCGGTGAATTCGATCGAGCGCGGCGGGCCGTCGGCGATCGACCCGGTATCGAGCGCGATCGCCGCCGACGGCGCCACGTTGCCCGGCGTGTTCGAGCTGCAGCCGGTGCAGTACGCCAGTCGCGAGATCTTGCCGGTGTTGATGTTGGTGAAAAAGATATCGCCGCCGGGGCCGGAGGTCAGCTGCACCGCCGTCGCCAGGCTGCCGCCGAAAAACGCGTTCGCGCTGCCGTCGGCCGGCGGGTCCGGGATGCCGTCTCCATTGGCATCGAGATAGGGAATGTTGAAGATGATCGTGCGGCTGTTGTCGGCGAAGAACAGCGAGTTCCGGTAGTGCTCCGGATAGCTCGTGCCGGTGTAGAACGCGAGGCCGGTGATGTCGGAACTGCCCTGGTGCACGTAGGTGTACCAGGGCGGCGTCCACGGCGTGCGCCCGCCCGTGTCGCTGTTGGCGTACATCGCGCTGCACAGTGCGAGGTTCGCGCCGCTGTAGCCGCTGGTATGCACGCGTCCTTCGAAGCACGGCCAGCCGAAGTTCACCAGGGTGCCGTCGCCGCTCTGCGGCAGCGCGGGGATGCGGTTGATTTCTTCCCAGGTATTCCAGCCGACGTCGCCGACCCAGATTTCGCCGGTGCCGGGGCGCTGGGTGAAGCGGAATGGATTGCGCAGGCCGTAGGCGAGGATGCGCTGCGCGTTCGGCGATGCATCGTCGGCGAGCGGGTTGCCCGGCGCGCCGGCGCCGGTCGCAGGATTCAAGCGCAGGATTGCGCCGTTGAGGCGGATGTCGCCGCTGGTGTACTGGTCCTGGATTTCCAGCGCCTGCGAGCGCAGCGCGCCGCCTTGCAACGTCGGCGAGTGCGTGTCCGGGTAGGTCGTGTTGCCGACGCCCTCGCCCCAGTCCGCCCAGTTGTAGCTGGCGCCGTCGCCGCCGCCGACATAAAGATAGCCGTCGTCGCCGAACAGCAAGGTGCCGATCGAGTGGCTCGGATACCACTGGTACCAGTCCTCGATCAGCACGGTCTCGTTGGTCGCCACGTCGCCGCTGACGTCGAGCCGCGACAGGTGCCCGCTGACGACGCAGCCGCCTTCCTGCGTCTGCAACGGCGTCGGTTCGGTCTGGCCGGGGCCGCTGCCGCAGTTGGTGGTCCAGCGCGGCGCCCACGGCACCGGGTCGCTCTCCGGAAACAGGCCGCCGTTGTAGGCGTAGAGCACGTAGACGGCAGGTACTTCCGGGAAACGCGGATCGAGCGCGAAACCGAGCAGGCCGCGGTCACCGACCGTGTGGATCTTCGCGCTGAGGTCGTAGAACAGGGTCGGTGCGGCGAGCAGGTTGCGGTATTGCCAGATCTGCCCGCCCTTCTCGGTGACGAAAACGCGGCCGTCGTGCGCGAAGTAGGCGCCGGTCGGCAGGTTGCGCCCGACGATGGGATCGGTGCGCTGGAAACCACTGGGCAAGGTCTGCGCGAACGTACTCGTGGCGCAGGCGAAGAGCAGGCCGAGCCCCAGCAGAATGCGTCGAAGCATGGCTTCCCCCGTCAGGCGAATGTGCCAAATGTGAAGCAGGTCGCACTCTACCCCTGCCCTTTCGGGGCCGCCACTGGGGTTTCACGCAGGTCGTCGCGCGATGCGCGTACAGCCCGGATCGGCGATTCGCGCCGGCAGCCGGCTTGGCTCGGGTAAAGTAGCGGGATGTATCTCGAGTATTACGGTCTGCGCGAGCCGCCGTTTTCCATCACGCCGGATCCGCGCTACGTTTTCCTGTCCGAACGGCACCGGGATGCGCTCGCGCACCTGCTGTACGGCATCGGCAAGGGCGGCAGCGGCGGTTTCGTGCAGTTGACCGGCGAAGTCGGCACCGGCAAGACCACCCTGTGCCGGCTGCTGCTGGAGCAGTTGCCGGAGAACACGCGCGTCGCGCTGGTGCTCAATCCCAAGCTGACGCCGGCCGAACTGGTCGAGACCGTCTGCGAGGAATTGAAGCTCGACATCGAAGGCAAGCGCGGCAGCCTGAAGGCGCTGACCGATACCTTAAACGCGTTCCTGCTCGACGCCTACGCGCAAGGCCTGCGCGTCGTGCTGATCGTGGACGAGGCGCAGAACCTGTCGATCGAATCGCTCGAACAGGTGCGCCTGCTGACCAACCTGGAGACGCCGACGCAGAAGCTGCTGCAGATCATCCTGCTCGGCCAGCCGGAACTGCGCGAACTGCTCGATCGCGCGGAACTGCGCCAGCTCGCCCAGCGCATCACCGCGCGCTACCACCTGACGCCGCTCGATGCGGGCGAGACCGAGGCGTACGTGCGCCATCGCATGGCGGTCGCCGGCAACAAGCGCATCCCCTTCTCGCGGCTCGGCTTGAAAGCGCTCTACCAGCGCTCCGTCGGTATCCCGCGCCTGGTCAATATCATCGCCGACCGCGCGCTGATGGCCGGCTACGCCCGCGAACAGGACAGCATCGGCGAACGCCTGGTCGACCGCGCGGCCGACGAAACCCTGCCCGGCCACGCGCGCTACTGGCTGCACCGCTACGGCCGCTGGGGACTGGCCGCCGCCGTGCTGCTGGCGATCGCCGGCGGCGTCGCCTGGTGGAGCGGCTGGCGCCGTGCGCCGCCCGTCGTGGCGGCACCGGTGGTCGCCGCGGTCGCCGTGACCGCGCCGGTCCACCAGGAAGTGGTGCGCCTGGAGACCACGCTCGCGCGCGCGCCGGAAACCGAACTCACCGCGTTCACCCAGTTGCTCGCGCGCTGGCAGGTCGATGCCGATACCGTGTCGGTGCGCGATGCCAGCCGTTGCCCGGCGCTGATCGCGCCCGGACTCGCCTGCCTGCGCGGCCACGCGACCCTCGAACAGGTGACCCACTTCGACCGTCCGCTGATCCTGGCGTTGAATCGGCCCGGTGCCGACACGGCGGTCGCCAGCTACGCACTGCTGCAGGGCGCCGGGCGCGAGAAGGTGCGCCTGGACCTGGCCGGCGAACGCTATGAACTTGCGCGCGCATCGTTGTCCAAGCTGTGGAACGGCGACTTCATCGCGCTGTGGCGGCTGCCGAACGACGTGCCGGCGACGCTGAAGCGCGGCGATGCGAATGCCGGCGTCGCCTGGGTCGTCGATCGCCTGGCGACCTTCGACGGCGCGGCCGGCGCGAAATCGCGCGCGGCCACGTTCGATGCCGAGGTGGAGGAGCGCGTGCGCAAGCTGCAACAGACCTATGGCATCAAGGCCGATGGCATCATCGGGCCGGAAACGCTGTTTGCGCTGTCGGCGCTGGACGACGCCGGGCCGCATCTGGCGCGGACGGTGGACTGAGCGTCGTCCAGGTTGCCGACGCGCCATGTATTCTTAGTCGTTGGCCGCGCGGCGTCGTCGTTGCGGCATCAGGAAACCCCATGTCGTTGATTCTCGAAGCACTGAAGAAATCCGAACAGCAGCGCCGCCTCGGCGAAGCGCCGACGCTGGGTTCGCCCGTGCAGGCGATACGCCGCCGGCGCAGCCTGCTGCCCCTGTTCGGCGCGCTCGCCCTGATTGCGCTCGGCGTCGGCTGGTGGCTGTCGCGTTCGCCGGCGGTGGCGCCGGCGCCGACCGAAGCACCGCAAGTCGCTGCGGCGAAACCCGCGACGCCTCCGGCCGACGGCCGCGGCACCACACCCGCAGCAGGCAAGAAGCCTGCGCCACACTTCACCACGCCGGCGGCGCCTGGTGCCGCCGTTGCCGCTGCCGGCGGGCCGCACACGGCCGCAGCCGCCAAGCCCGGCGATCCGGCTGCGCAGAACGCGCTGCGCAACGACCGCACCGCGGCGGCGGTTCCGGCACCGGCAGCGGCGCCTGCGCGCCCGCTCGCTGCCCCGAACGAAACCGCGCCCGCGGCCGCAAAACCGGCGGTCGCCAGCACGAATGCGCCCGCCACGGCCGGCGTGCCGCAGGCGCCCGCGACGCCGGCGCCGGCGCCCGGTGCCGCTGCACCGGCCCCGAACACCGCCGCGCCGGCAGCCAGCGTCGCCGCCGCACCGAGCACGGCAAACGCCGCGCCGCCGCCACATGCCGCGGCGCCGGCGGCCGCGCAACCGGCGCTGCCATCGGTGTGGGAGCTGCCGTATGCAACGCGCAAGGACATTCCCGAACTTGCGATAACGATGCACGTCTACGCGGGCGACCCGGGCCAGCGCTTCGTCGTCATCAAGGGCGAGCGGCACGTCGAGGGCGACGATCTCGGCGACGGCCTCACGCTGAAGGAGATCCGCGCCGACGGCATGGTGCTCGACTACAAAGGCCAACGTTTCGTCTATCCGCGCGACGGCCGCTGAGCCCGGCTGGCCGCGGCGATGTTCGTCCACCTGCCGAGCCGGCGCAAACCGAGCCCACCCTGGGCGACGCTGCTGATCGTCGCCGCCTGCGTCTTCGTGTTCGTCTGGCTTGCCTCGATGCCGGCGGCCGAACGCGGCGCGGTGCTGACGCGCTGGGGCACGGTGCCGTCGACCCTGCTCGATGCGAATGCGCCGTGGCTGCAGCAGCTGGCGGAACTGCGCGCCGCGCGCCTGGTCACCGCCATCTTCATCCACGCCGACTGGCTGCATCTGACCGGCAACCTGCTGTTCCTGATCGTGTTCGGCGTTTCCGCCGAGCGCGCACTCGGTTCGGCGCGCTTTCTCGCCATGTTCGTCATCGGCGGCGCGCTGGCGAACCTGGTCGGCGCCTTCACCCTGGCCGGCACGAGTGCGCCGATCATCGGTTCCAGCGGCGCGGTATCGGCCGTGGTCGGCGCCTACCTTGCGCTGTTTCCACGCGCGCGCCTCGGCCTGGTCCTGCCGCTCGGCGTGTTCCTCGAGTTCGTGCGCATTCCCGCACCGCTGCTGATCGGCTTCTGGGCGATGCTGCAATTGCTGTTCACCTACGTCGGCCCGGCGTTCGGCGCGGTCGCCTGGTGGACGCACATCGCCGGCTTCGCGATCGGCATCGTGCTGGCGCTGCTGTCGAAGCCGGCGGTGGCGCGGCGTCTGCGCAACTGAAGCGCGATCCGGTGAAGCGCGATTCCGGCGCCGTCACCGCTTCCGCTCTACTATTGCCCACTCGCGATTGCCGATTCCCAGCTCCGATGTCGAAGTCGAAACTCTACAAGGTCACCTTCATCTCGCAGGGCAAGAGCATCGAGCTCTACGCGCGCCATGTCGCGTCGAGCGCGCTGTGGGGTTTCACCGAGATCGGCGACCTCGTGTTCGATCCGCCCGGCGACGGCCTCGTCGTCGATCCGACCGAGGAACGCCTGCGCGAGGAGTTCAAGGACACCACGATGGTGCACCTGCCGATCCAGGCGATCCTGCGCGTGGAGGAAGTGGCCAAGCGCAACGCGATCGCGATTCGCGACGCGGCCAGCGGCGACAAGATCATGCCGTTCCCACTGGCGCCGCCACGCGGGAAGTGAGCGCGCAGCGGCGATTCGCATCGCCGGCCGGTTTTACTCGTAGAGGCTGGAACCGAAGCGCGCCAGGCGCAATTGCCAGCGATCCTTGATGTCGGCCGAAACGAGAATGCGCTCGGCACGGCCGATCAGGCGCTCGCGCGGAATCAGCCCGAAGTAGCGCGAGTCTTCGCTGTCGTCGCGATTGTCGCCGAGCATCAGATACTGATCGGCCGGAATCACCTGCGGCGCGAAACTCGAGCGCGAGGCGACGCGCGACAGCCACTGGATCGTGTGCGCGTCGGTGCCGAAGGTTTCGCGCACCCGCTCGGCATCGATGACGCGGCCGGGAGCCAGCGTTTCGACGACGGCGCCGAGCGGCGCATAGTCGATCGCCTCGCCGTTGATCGTCAGGCGGTTGTCGCGCATCGCGATCGTGTCGCCTGGCACGGCGGCGATGCGCTTGATCAGGCGCATGCCGTCTTCCGGCCGCGTGAAGGTGACGATGTCGCCGCGCTTCGGCGCGCCGGTGTGCGCGAGGATCACGTCGGTCAGCGGCAGCTTCACATCGAACGCCAGGCGATTCACGAAGACGACATCGCCTTCGAGAATCGTCGGCCGCATCGAGCCGGACGGGATCGGATTCCAGTCCGCCACCGCGGTGCGCACGAAACCGAGCATCAGCAGGAACGCGATGAAACGCAGATTGCCACGCAGATAATTCTTCACGACGGACTCCCGCTGCTTGTGACGTGGATCAGTGACGTGGATCAGTGAGGTGGATGGAGCGCGGCTCAGCCCTGCTTCCTGACGGCTGCCTGCACCGGCGCCGGCGCGGGCTTGTTGCGCAGCGCCAGCGCCTTCAGGGCATTCAGCGCCTCGTTGAGCGCGTAGTCCTTCTCGATGTCGCGGTCGGCGGCGTTCGGCGTGACGACCGGATTGGCGCTTTCGTCGGCGCCCTTGAGATGGTTGCGCAGGTCGCGCTCGCCGATCGACGGCGACGCCGCGCTGTCGCGCTGGCTCAAGGCGAGATCGGCCAGCGCGATGTCCGGCTGGATGCCCGCCGCCTGGATCGAAATGCCGCTCGGCGTGTAATAGCGCGCCGTCGTCAGTTTCACCGCATGCTCGGCATCGAGCGGCAGCACGGTCTGCACCGAGCCTTTGCCAAACGTGCGCCGCCCCATCAGCAGGGCGCGATGGTTGTCCTTCAGCGCACCGGCGACGATCTCGGCCGCCGAGGCGGTGCCGTTGTCGACCAGCACCACCAGCGAGGCGCCGTTGAGCAGGTCGCCCGGGGTGGCGCGGAAGCTCAGGTCCGATTCCTTCAGGCGGCCTTTCGTCGTCACGATGACGCCTTCGTCGAGCAGCGCGTCGCTGACCTCGACCGCGGCCGTGAGCAGCCCGCCCGGGTTGCTGCGCAGATCGAGCACGGCACCGCGCAGCGGCGCCTTGTTGTCCGCCTGCAGTCGTTCGACGCGCTTGCGCAGCTGCGCGCCGGTATCGGCCTGGAACTGGCTGATGCGCAGGTACGCATAGCCGGGTTCGAGCAGCTTGCCGCGTACGCTGGCGACGCGGATTTCCTCGCGCCGCAGCTTCACGTCGATCGGCTGCGTCTGCTTCTCGTGCAGGATGTTCAGCGTGATCTCGGTGCCGGGCTTGCCGCGCAGGCTGGCGACGGCGCTTTCCAGATCGTCGGACTGCACCGGCTTGCCGTCGATCTGCAGGATGATGTCGCCGGACTTGATGCCGGCGCGCTCGGCCGGCGAATCGTCGATCGGCGCGACCACGCGCAAGGTGCCGTCGACCTGCAGCACTTCGATGCCGAGGCCGGCATAGCTGCCGGTAGTGTCTTCGGTCAGGTTTTCGATCTGTTCCTTGCCGAGGTATTCGCTGTGCGGATCGAGACCGGCGAGCAGGCCGCGGATCGCCTGCTGCATCAGGCGATGGTCGTCGACATCGTCGACATAGGCTTGCTTGACCAGGCTGTAGACGGCGGTGAACGCGCGGATATCCTGCAGGTCGACCGCGCCCTTCACGGGCGCAGGCTTCGGCGCAGGCGCATCGGCAGCCGCGTCGTCGGCATCGGGAGCATCCAGCGGCGGCGGATCGGCGGCGAACGCCAGGTGTGCCGCCAGTGCGAAGACGAGCGGCGCGAGCCGGCGGGCGGACGAAAAACACGTGGACATCGGCAAACCTCGCTGGGATGAGGCGAGTGTAATGCGTGCCGCGCGCGCTCGCCGTGATTGCATGGGATAGAGGCTAGACCGCCGCCGCACGCAAACGTTCAGCGCAGCCAGCCGTGCGGATCGACCGCCTGCCCTTTCGTGCGCAGCTCGAAATACAGGCCCGGCGTCTTCGCGCCGCCGCTGGCGCCGCTGCTGGCGATCGTATCGCCGGCGTCGACCCAGTCGCCGACGTCCTTGAGCAGGGTCTCGTTGCAGCCGTACAGGCTGAGATAGCCGTCGCCGTGGTCGACGATGATCATCAGGCCGTAGCCGCGCAGCCAGTCGGCGAAGGCGATGCGGCCATGCGAGATCGCGTGCACCGGCGTGCCGTTCTTCGCCGCGAGCAGCAGCCCGCTGCTGCGCCGGCCGGATTCGTCGCTGGCGCCGAACGCGGTGACGACCTTGCCCTGCAGCGGCCAGTTCATGCGCCCGCGCGCCGAGGCGAACGGTTCGGCACCCGCCAGCTGCTTCGGAATATCGGCGAACAGGTCGCGCAGCCGCTCCAGGAGTTCGGTCAGCGCGGTCTCGTCCTTGCCGAGTGCGGCGATGCGCGCGCCCTGGTCCTTCAGCTTCGCATCGATATCGGCGACGAGCTTCTCGCGTTCTGCGCGCTCGACTTCGAGCTTGCCGCTTTCGGCACTGCGCGCAGCGCGCGTCGCGGCCAGTTCCGTATTCGCCGCCTCGATCGAGACCTGCACGTCGGCGAGCTGCTTGAGATCGCCGAGCAGGCGGTCGATCTGGCCCACTTCGGCGCGCTGGAAATAACGGTGATAGGCGAGCACGCGCGAGATTGCAGCGACGTCGTCCTGCTGCAGCAGCAGCTTCAGTTCCTCGTGATCACCGATCGCGTAGGCCGAACGCAGCAGCGCGGCGAGCGCCTCGCGCTGCGACTTCAGCGTCGCTTCCAGCGTGACCCGATGTTCGTTGAGCTGATCGAGCTGGGCCTGCTGCGCGGCGAGCTTGTCATCGAGCGCGTGCAGGTCCTTGGCTACTGCAGCGAGCGCGAGTTCCTTGTCGCGCAAGGTCCGCGCGGCCTCGCCGCGCTCGCCGGCCGTCGCGTGCTGCTGCTCGGTCAGGCTTCTGATTTCGCTGCGCACGGCGTCGAGCTTCTGCTTCGCCTGCTTCTCCTGCGCGGCGCGCTGGGCGTCGTCGGGTTCTTCGGCGCGTACGACGTTCACGCCGAGCGCGGTGGAAAACGTCAACGAAACCATCAACGCGAGGACCGCTGCGAACGCTCGATCGATCAGCGCACGCCCCGCACACGTCGCCGCATTCGCTCGACGCGGCACGCCGATGGCGTTGCGATCCGAGCGTCTCCCCGTGCGAGGAGAAGCAGATCGGGCATCGCTCGCCGGGATCCGTGGAGGCGCGCCGCGCACTCAGCGAAAGTCGACGAGGCTGTGGCCCGTCATCTCGGCCGGCTGCGGCAACCCCATCAACGCCAGTACGGTCGGCGCGAGGTCGCGCAGCGCGCCGTGATGCAGGCTCGCCTTGCGCCCGACATAGACCAGCGGCACCGGGCCGACCGTGTGCTGCGTGTGCGGTATGCCGTTTTCGTCGAGCATCTGTTCGAGGTTGCCGTGGTCGGCGCTGATCAGCATCTCGCCGCCGGCAGCGAGGATTGCGGCACTGAGGCGTCCGAGCGCGATATCGACCGCTTCGACCGCCTTGATCGCGGCGGCCTCGATGCCGCTGTGGCCGACCATGTCGGGATT
>DASWPR010000480.1:0-5034 GCA_036398455.1 Dokdonella sp. | reverse complement strand
TGATCAGGTGCACCTGCACGCCGAGCTTGTCGAGCGCATCTTTGAAGTAGCTGCGGTAGTTCGCGAAGCCTTCGAGCAGTACCGATCCTTCCGGATCGAGCAGGATGCGGTTCGCATGCGCAGCCAGGAAATACTGGCTCTGCCCCATGCCGCCGGAGACCGCGACGATCTCCTTGCCGCTCGCCTTGAAGCGATCGAGGGCGGCGCCGATCTCGCGCAGCGTCGACAACCCGGCACCGCCGATTTCGTCCGGCACCAGCACGATGCGCTCGATGCGCGCATCCTTCGCCGCCGCGTCGATGACGTGCAGCACGTCGCGCAGCTGCACTTCCTTGACCTCGCTGCCGGCGATATTGGCGAGTGCGCGCTGGCTCGGGTCGCTCGAATACTGCTCGACGATCGAGCCATGCGGATCGAGCACCAGCGCCGTGCGCGGCGCCAGCGCCGGGCGCGCGGCAAAGAAGGCCGCGAAGAACGCGACCAGCAGAACCAGGAAGATCAGGTTGAAGACCAGCCGGCGGGTGAAATTCAGCGCATTCCACAGGCCGCGGAAGAAGCGGCCGATCACGCCGGGTTTTTCGGTGGACATCGTGTACTCCAGATCGCACCGCGACGGCGGCGCGCTTCGTTGCGATCCAGCATATTCGATTGCGCGACGCGCGGCATGCCGCGCAAGTCACGTCCCGACAGCGGGCGGCCTGCGTACAAGCTTCCAGAAGCGCCGCGACAGCAGCAGCGCGGCCACGCTGAGGCCGGCGATCAGTCCGATCCACATGCCGCGCGCACCCAGACCCCGCGGAAACGCCAGCCACCAGCCGACCGGCATGCCGACGCCCCAGTAGGCGAACAGCGTGATGAACATCGGGATGCGCGTGTCCTTGAGACCGCGCAGCGCACCGTTCGCGGCAACCTGGATACCGTCGGAAAACTGGAACAGGCCGGCCAGCATCAGCAGTTGCGCGGCCAGCGCGATGACGCCGGCATCGGCGGTGTAGAGCGCGGCGATCCGCTGCGGCAGCAGCAGCATCAGGCTGGAAGAGACGAACTGCGTGCACAGCGTGAGCGCGATGCCGACCAGGCCCGCATCGCGTACGCCCTGCGCGTCGCCGCGGCCGACCGCGTGACCGACGCGCACGGTCGTCGCGAGGGCGAGGCCGAGCGGCACCATGAAGGTCACCGAAGCCACATTGATCGCGACCTGGTGGCCGGCGACGACGTCGGTGCCGAGCGTGCCGATGATCAGCGCGACCGCCACGAACAGGCCCGCCTCCATCAGCAAGGTCACGCCCATCGGCACGCCGATGTGCAGCAGTTCGCGCAGCGTGCTCCACTGCGGCGGCTCGAAGCGCACGGCGAGGTTCAGGCCGCGATAGTGCCTGCTGCGGGCGACGTACAGCGCGAACGCGAGGGTCTGCAGCCACAGCACCACGGCGGTCGCGATGCCGCTGCCGAGCGCGCCCATCCGTGGCACGCCGAAGGCGCCGTACATCAGTACATAACCGATCGGCCCGAGCAGGGCGAGCCCGAACACGCTGAAGTACATCGTCGGCCGGCTCATGCCGACGCCTTCGCCGAGTCCGCGCAGCGCGAAGAACACGGTCAGCGCCGGCGCGCCGAACGCGATCGCATGCAGGAAGCGCGTCGCATCCGGGATCAGGCGCGCGTCGACGCCGATCTGCGCCACCAGCCAGGCGCCGCCGAAGCGCACGCCGAGACCAAGCAGCAGACCGAGGCCGAGCGCCAGCCAGAGCGCCTGGCGGAACAGCGGCCCGATCGATTCGCGGCGGCCGGCGCCGTTGAGCTGGGCGACCGAAGGCGGCAGCGCCATCATCACGCCGATCGCGCAGACGATCGCCAGCGACCACACGCTGGCGCCGATCGCGACCGCCGCCAGCGTGTGCGCATCGAGATGCCCGGCCAGCAGCACGTCGATCACGTTCATGCCGATGGCCGACAGCTGACCGAACACGAGCGGCAACGCGAGCCGCAGCGTCTCGCGCAGCTCGCGCGCGAGACGCTGCCTTCGGCTATGTAGAATGGTCGGCATGCGGGAGGAACCTGGGCGCCGAATCTTATCCGAGCGCGCATTCTTTCGCGCACACCGGAGCCTGGATCATCGATGAGCAGCGAACCCGCCCCATCCGCCAGCACGCCCGAAGCCGCCGCGATTCCGCCCGGCGCGCCGAAGTCGATGAAAGCCTGCGCGAACTGCGGCGCGCCGATGCACGGACCGTTCTGCTACGCGTGCGGCCAGCCCGAGAAGGGCATGATCCGCCACCTGGTCAGCGTGATGGCCGACGTCGCGGACACGATCTTCAACGTCGACTCGCGCATCTTCCGCAGCCTGCTGCCGCTGTACTTCCGCCCCGGCTATCTCACGATCGAATACTTCGTCGGTCGGCGCACGCGTTATGTCACGCCGTTCCGGCTGTTCTTCTTCCTCTGCGTGATCTCGTTCTTCGTGATCCAGATCAGCCTCAACATCAACGATGCGAATTTCAATCTCGTCGGCGGCGGCAACACCGGCGGTGTCGAACGCGCGAAGACCGAAGCCGAAGTGCAGGAGCGCATGAAGGCCGCGCTCGATGGCCTGGACAAGGCGCGCAAGGCGACCGGCGACACCGTTTCCACCGGCCTCGACAAGGCCGCAGCCGAAGTGCGCAAGCAAGCGGAAAAGCGCAGCGCCTGGCTCAAGGCCAAACAGGATGCGGAGGCCAAGGGCCAGAAGCCGCCGCCCGATCCGAGCGAGGACGACGAGGACAGCGGCACGCTCTCTTTCGACGGCATACCGTTCGATCCGGTCACCCATCCGATCGCGGTGAGCTGGCTGCCTGCGTTCGCCAATGCCAAGCTCAACGAGATGGCCGAGCACGGCAAGCAGAACGTGGCGTCGGCGCGCAAGAATCCCGGCCAGGCCGTCGCGCGCCTGTTTTCCGTATTGCCGCAGACACTGTTCGTGCTGATGCCGCTGTTCGCGGTGCTGCTGAAGATCGTCTACCTCTTCAAGCGGCGGCTGTACATGGAACACCTGATGGTGGCGCTGCACAGCCACGCCTTCATCTTCATGTCGCTGCTGCTGATCGCGCTGGTCAAGCTGCTGACCGGCTGGGCCGCGACGAGCCTGCCGCCTGCGCTGCCCCTGCTGAACCTGCTGCGCGATGCGATCTGGATCTGGCTGCCGGTGTACCTGTTCCTGATGCAGAAGAAGGTCTACCGGCAGGGCTGGTTCATGACGTCGTTCAAGTACAGCGTGATTGGAATTTCCTACATCGTGCTGCTCGCGCTCGGCCTTGCCGTTGCGCTGATCTGGAGCCTGACGATCGTCTGAGCGGCCTCGCCGTCGCCGCCGCCGGTTCCTACGGCGGCGGCGGATCGCGCGGCAGCGTCGCGATGAACCCGGCGCGCTGCGCCGGCGTCATCGCCAGCAGGCGTGTGCGCAGCGCGTCGCGCTCGGCGAGCGGCAACGATTGCGCGTGGCGGCGCAGTGCATGGCGCTGGTCGCGATCGAGCCCGAGCCACAGCGCGCGCATCGGCGCGCGTTGTTCGGCAGGCACCTCGGCGAACAGGTGCTGCCAGCCTGGACGCGACGGCTCGGACGCGGCTTTCGCCAGCATCGCCTCGCGCTCGGCCGGGCTCATCCGATCGAAGCGCTCGCGCAGCGCCTGGCGCTGATCCGGCGGCAGGTCGCGAAAATGCTGGGACGCATCGCGCAGGTCCTGCTGCTGTTCCGGCGGCAGCTCGCGGAACTTCTTGTAGCGTGCGCGCAGCGCCGCGCGCTGATCGGGCGTCATCGCGACCCAGGCTGCGATGCGCTGCTCGATCGCGCCGCGCCGTGGCGGCGGCGCGTCCTGCCAGCGCGCCGCAATACGCAGGAAGCGCTGCTGCTGGCCCGGCAGCAACTGCGCCCACTGATCGCGCAGCGGCGCCAGCGCCTGCTGCTGTGCAGGCGTCAGGCTCGACCAGGACTGCTTCTGTACAAGAGCCGGCACGCTGTCGTCGGGAGCAGCCAGCACAGGCCAGGCAGCGCCGCTGCCGAGCACCCACGCGCCGAGCACGAAGGCCGCGCGCAGCGCCGCAGGCCGAGGCGCACGCAGCGCTGAAATTCTTGTCGCTTTCATTGCGATCTCAGCCATTGCCGTCCTGCTGCTGCGCATTCAGCCAGGCGTAGAAATCCAGGTTCTCATAAAGATCGGGGTTGTCCTCGCCGACCAGCGCATCGAGGTCGTCCTGGGCGGCGAGGTCCGCCGGCAGCACCGGCGTCGACACGATGCGATGGCCGAGGCCGACGGCGATCACCAGCGCCAGTGCGGCCGCGGCGAAACTGCCGCCGATCAGCCAGCGCTGGCGCGGCCGGCGACGCGGCGCCAACGCAGCCTGGCGCGCGCGATTGAGGCGCGACAGCGTGGCCGCATCGAGATTGCGGGCGGATTCGTCGAGCAGGGCGACGGCGCGTTCGACCCATGCCTCGCGCGCGCCGCTCCCGGCGGCGGCCGGCGCACGCGGATCGATCGGCTTCTGCGGCGTGTTCATCGATGCTTCTCCAAGGTGTTTCTGAGGTTGGCCAGTGCGCGCGACAAATGCGTCTTCACGCTGCCCTCGCTGCAGCGCATGGCCGCCGCGGTATCGGCGACATCCAGCCCTTCCCACAGGCGCAGCAGGAACGCCTGGCGCTGGCGCAGCGGCAAAGCGCGCAGAGCCGCTTCGAGCGCGACGCCGGCTTCGCTGTCGGCAAGCCGTGCCAGAGGTCCGGGTTCAGCCGGGTCGGGCGCGGTCGCGATCGGATCGTCCTGCTCGTCATCCGGCGCCGCATGCTCGAACCAGCCGAGCCAGCGGCCGCGCACGCGCTGGCGGCGGTGCCAGTCGTTGATGCGGCTGTCGAGCACGCGCCAGAACAGCGGCGGCCACTCGGTCGTCGGCTTCGACGCGTAGTTGCGCACGAAACCCAGCATCGCATCCTGCACGAGGTCGAGTGCTTCCTCGCGATTGCCGACGGCGAATTCGGCCATGCGCAAGGCACGCCGTTCGACGTCGCGC
>DASWPR010000479.1:0-7552 GCA_036398455.1 Dokdonella sp. | reverse complement strand
ACTGGTCGAAGGTCAGCGCATGCGCCTCGTCGAGCGTCTTCAGGTTGACATCGCGCGCCGCCTTGCTGGCAATCGCGAGCACCTTCTGCACCGATTCCGGTTCGGTGAAACGGGTCTTCTGAACCCAGTTGCCGAGCGCCGTGATCGCAGCCATCGCCTGCTGCTTGTCGGCATCGGCCAGGTCCTTGTTCTGCTGCACCATGCCCTGCAGCCAGCTGCTGCCCATCGCCACGTACATCGGAATCTGCTGCTGGTATTGCGCGTCGAAGGCCTTCAGCTGCGGCTCGATCTCGGTGTACAGCGTCTTTTCCGCGTCCGGCGCGGTCAGCTTCGTCATCGTCTCGGCGAATTTCTGGCGATCTTCGTCGGTGATCGGCTTGTCGTCCTTGTTCTTGCTCCAGTCCGCCTTGACCCTGTCGTAGTCGGCCGGCGGCATCGCGTTCTGCATGAGGCCGGCGATATCGCCCTGCTTGAGCAGGTCGATCGACTTGCGGACCGCCGCATCCGGCGTGCTCGCGTTGGCGGGCGCTGCTGCAGGGGCAGCCGTCTCGGCCGGCTTGTCGCCGCAGCCCGCGACGAAAACGACCAGCGACGCCGCGAACGTGGCGCGGACGAATGACTTCAACATGGCGACCCCGGGAGAATGGACAGACCGCTGACTTTAACAGCGCGCCGCGGCAGCGGCCACCGTAGGGGTGGCGAACTCCGGACAAGAAAAAACCCGGACGGCAGAACCATCCAGGTCGAATCCGGCCAATGCCGGAGGGGGAACTTGTGCGTCGTTCTATCGGAGCCGCCGCGAAGCTGGGGCGCCTTTTTCAGGGCAACCGTCACCATCAATCCGGGCATCAATATACTTACAAGCGATAGCTAATGCAATACCTGAGCTATCACAGCATAAATCATTGATTTAACTTACATTATTTCTGCAGCGCATTTATCTTCGCCTGCCGCCGCTGCGGCGCCGGCAGGCTCCAGTCGTTGTTGAACAGGGCCGGTTCCCACGAGCCGTAGGTTGGATTCGGCAACACGAACCAGCGTTCGCCGATCCAGCCGTTGTAGGCGGCGACAGCGGCGCTGCGGCCGTCGGGTGTATTGGCGAGCACGTCGACGAAATCGCCGACCTGGTCGCCGAGCTGCAGCAGAACGCGATGGTCGCGGCCGATCAGCTGGCGCCGGCAGCCTTTCTCCGTGCCGACCTGTTCGCAGCCTTTGACGATGGTACCGAGGCCGAGGAAGACATTCTCGCCCGCCGCGAGCGGAAAGCCCGCCTCGCGCAGATTCTCCAGCGTCACATCGTTCAGATCCTGCGCGCGATTGGACAGGTAGAACACGGTGACGCCCTTCTTCGCCGCAAGCTTGGTGAATTCGAGTGCGCCCGGCAGCGGCCTGGCCGCTTTCTCGCGGCACCAGGCCGCCCAGGTGGCTTCGTTGTATTCGCCGCCGTCGCGGATCAGGCGCGCCTGATAGGGCGAGTTGTCCAGCACGGTCTCGTCGATGTCGACGATCACAGCCGGCTTCACCTTCTTCATGGGGCCCTTGCGTTCGCCTTTCGGCAACGCATCCCACTGGCGGTCCTTGAGTGCGAGCTGCAGCTTCTCGCCGGCCTGATGGAAGACTTCGCGATAGATCAGATCGTGCTCCACCGCCGTCTGCGTCCAAACGACCGCATTGAGATTGTCGTTCGCGGCGGGACCTGCAGGCGCGGCGGCGACCGGCGCAGCCGCGGCCTGCGGTTTGCGCGAATTCGGCGCGCCGGCGCAGCCGGCCAGGAGTGCGCTGGCGAGAACGACAGCGATCGGAAGTTTCGTCATGTGATTTCCCCAGCTTGGAAACAGCGTATCGAGCACATACGATCGGTCTAGTTTATTACAGCGTGGCGTGCGAGCCTGCGACGCGCGCGCCATTGCCGCTCCTCACCCTCACCCTCGGGACGCTCATGGACCAGCCGTCAGGCTTGCGCCTCCGCATCGCCAGCTATGTGCTGGCCATTCTCACTCTATTGCTGGTGCTTTGCCTGCATCTGCTGCCGGCCCTGCTGGCCGGGCTGCTCGTCTATACGCTGGTCAACGCGCTGGCGCCGCCGCTGCAGCGGCACCTGCCCGGCGCGCGCGCGCATGGTTTGATCGTTGCCTTGCTGAGCATCGTCGTGGTCGCGATCCTGACTGTCGCGATCCTCGGCGCGGTCGCCTTCCTGCGCAGCGAACTCGGCAATCCGAGCGCCGTGTTCGAGAACCTGATGCCGCTGATCGATCGTGCACGCGGCCAGCTGCCACAGGTGGTGGTCGACCATCTGCCGGACAGCATCGACGACTTCCGCACCAATGCGATCGACTGGCTGCGCACGCATGCCGCCCAGTTGCAGCTGGCCGGCAAGACGGCGGCGCGCGTGATCGTGCACCTGCTGATCGGGATGATCCTCGGCGCGATGATCGCGCTGGCCGGCGCGCGCCCGGGCGGGCGCGGCGGAGTGCTGGTGCAGGTGCTGACCGCGCGCTGCCGCAACCTCGTCGATGCGTTCCACGACATCGTCTTCGCGCAGGTGAAGATTTCCGCGCTGAACACGCTGTTCACGGCCATCTTCCTGCTCGTGGTGCTGCCGTTGTTCGGCGTCACCCTGCCGCTGGCCAAGACCCTGGTTGCCGCAACCTTCGTCGTCGGCCTGTTGCCGGTGGTCGGCAACCTGATTTCGAATACGCTGATCATCATCGTCGCGCTGTCGATCTCGCTCAGTGTCGCCGTCGCGGCCTTCGTCTTCCTGGTGCTGATCCACAAGTTCGAATACTTCCTCAATGCGCGCATCGTCGGTACGCAGATTCGCGCGCGCGCATGGGAACTGCTCATCGCGATGCTGCTGATGGAGGCGGCGTTCGGCGCGGCCGGCGTGATCGCAGCGCCGATCTACTACGCCTACCTGAAGCGCGAGTTGAAGTCGGCCGATCTGCTCTGATCCGTGTCGTCGCGCGAGTTGGCGGGCGGCTCCGTGAGGAGGATCGTCGATGTCTTGGTGATGCCTTTGCATCCCCGCGTTCGCGAGAATGACGCCGTTCGGGGCTGACCGCGTTGCGGGGCCGGCGGCGATTCGTCGGATGCGGCGATCCTGACGATTCGTGCGACAGCGGCTTTCGTCGGGACGGCGGCCTTCGGCGGGACGAGAGTTTCCGGGCGATGTGTCGTTCTGCGCGATCACGTCCCTCTCAGCGATCGTGGTCTCGCGCAACGAGGCTGCTGCGGATGGCCTAGTCCGCCAGCAGGCTCGCCAGCCGCGCGATGTGCGAGGACGCGAGTTCCTGCTTGTGCGCGGCGTCCTGTTCGGCATCGCGACCCGACCAATGCAGGTCTTCGCCCGGCAGCTCCTTCAGGAAGCGGCTCGGTTCGTTCGCGATGATCTCGCCGAAGCGGCGCTTGCGCTTGGCGTAAGACAACGTCAGCTGGTCCTTCGCGCGCGTGATGCCGACATACATCAGGCGGCGCTCTTCCTCGACGCGCCCCTCGGCGAGGCTGCCTTCGTGCGGCAGCGTGCCGTCTTCCAGGCCGACCAGGAAGACAAAACGGAATTCCAGACCCTTGGCCGAATGCAGGGTCATCAGCCGTGCCGCGTTGCCGGGATCGTCGCGATCGCCGTGGCTGAGCAGCGCGAGTTGCGCGGCGAGATCGCCGGCCGCGCCATCCTTCTGCATCGCGCGAAACCACTCCGAGAGTTCCTTCAGATTCTCCAGGCGGCGTGCGCGCAGCGCCGGCTCCTTGACCTGGGCGGCGATATGTTCGGCGTAGCCGATGCGCCGGATCAGTTCGTCGACGAGATCGGCCGCCGGCATGCGCTCCGCCTTCGCGGCCAGCTCGCGTACGAGCGTGGCGAAGCCGAGCAGCGAGGACGCTGAACGCGCGGCAATCTGGCCGAGCACCGAATCGGTCTGTGCGGCGCGCAGCAGCGACAAATGCCGCGTGCCGGCGAGTTCGCCGAGCTTCTCCAGGGTGGTCGCGCCTATATCGCGGCGCGGCAGGTTGACCACGCGCAGGAAAGCCGCGTCGTCGTCCGGGTTGTTGATCAGGCGCAGATAGGCGAGCAGATCCTTGACCTCGGCGCGATCGAGAAACGCGGTGCCGCCGGTCACGTGATAAGGCACGCGCGCCAGACGCAAGGCTTTCTCCATCGCGCGCGACTGGTGATTGCCCCGATACAGCACGGCGAATTCGTGCCACGGTGTCTTGTGCTTCTCGGCCAGGTGCGCGATCGCGCCGGCCACGCATTCGGCTTCGTGCTCGTCGTCGCGGCATTCGATGATGCGGATCGGCGGGCCTTCGTCCTGCTGGCTCCAGAGCTTCTTCTCGAACAGATGCGCGTTGTTGGCGATGACCGCGTTGGCTGCCCGCAGGATGCGCCGTCCGCAGCGATAGTTCTGTTCGAGCTTGACGACCTTCAGTTTCGGAAAGTCGCGCGAAAGCTCGCCGAGGTTTTCCGGATTCGCGCCACGCCAGGCGTAGATGCTCTGGTCGTCGTCGCCGACCGCGGTGAACGCGCCGCGCTCGCCGGCAAGCATCTTGACCAGCCGGTATTGCGCGCTGTTGGTGTCCTGGTATTCGTCGACGAGCAGATAGCGGATGCGTTCGCGCCAGCCCGCGCGCGCTTCATCGTCGGCTTCGAGCACGCCGAGCGGCAGCCGGATCAGATCGTCGAAATCGACAGCGTTGAATGCCGCCAGACGCCGCTGATAGGCCGCGTACATGTCGGCCGCCTCGCGTTCGCGCGCGCTCGTCGCGCGCGCGCCGGCCTGTTCGGGCGTCAGTCCTTCGTTCTTCGCGCGCGACAGCAGCGACTGCAATGCGAACAGCACATCCGGCTTGGCGCCCTTCGGCGCCAGTTCCTTGACGATGCTCTGCGTATCGTCGGCGTCGAGCACGGAGAAGCCGCGGCGCAGGTTCGCGCGCGCATGCTCGATCTGCAGGAACTTGAGTCCAAGCGCATGGAACGTGCACACGCTGAGGCCTTCGGCCGCGCTGCCGGAAACCAGGCGGCTGACGCGCTCGCGCATTTCGCGCGCCGCCTTGTTGGTGAATGTGATCGCCGCGATCTTGGCCGCCGGCAGGCTGCGGCGCTTGATCAGATGGGCGATCTTCTCGGTGATCACGCGCGTCTTGCCCGAGCCCGCGCCGGCGAGCACGAGCAGGGGACCATCGCAGTACTCGACTGCGGCGCGCTGTTGTGGATTCAGGGACACGCCGGCGAGTGTGCCGGGTTCGCGCCGCCGCCGACAGCTTGACAGGCGAACGCAGCCCGCAAAGCCGCGGCGCAATCGCGTTCGACTTTCAACGCCAGCAGATCGTCCGCGCGCGTGCGCCCCAGATTGATCGCCGCGACCGGCTTGCCGGCGCGGGCGGCGGCGCGCGCGAAGCGATAGCCGGAGAACACCATCAGCGAGGAGCCGACCACGAGCATCGCGTCGGCCGCATCCAGATGGACGATCGCGCGTTCGACCCGATCGCGCGGCACGTTCTCGCCGAAGAACACGACGTCGGGCTTCTGCAGGCCGCCGCAGTGCGCGCAGGCGGGCACGGCGAACGTGGAGAAATCGAGCGCCTCGAGATCGGCGTCGCCGTCCGGCGCGTCGACCGCATCGAGTCCGACCCAGTCGGGATTGCGCCGTTCGAGTTCGCGCTGGAACTCTTCGCGCGCGATGCGCTTCTCGCAGCCGAGACAGCGCACCTGATCGAGACGTCCATGCAGGTCGATCACGTGGCGGCTGCCGGCGGCCTGATGCAGGCCGTCGACGTTCTGCGTCAGCAGCACCTCTACACGCTCGTCCGCCTCCAGCTGGGCGAGCGCCGCATGCGCATCGTTCGGCCGGGCGCGACCGAAGCGGCGCCAGCCGACGAGGCTGCGCGCCCAGTAGCGCGAGCGGGTGAGGGCATCGCCGACGAACGCCTGATACGTCACCGGCGGGCGGCGCTTCCAGCCGCCTGCGGCATCGCGATAATCGGGAATGCCGGACGCCGTGCTGCAGCCGGCGCCGGTCAGCACGAACAGCCGGCGATGACGCTGCAGGAACTCGCCCAGCGCGTCAGTCGGCGCGATCGGCGAAGGGGACGTCGTCTCGGGAATTGCGTGCACGAATGCGGATCCTTGCTGCAGGGTGCCGGCACGTGACGAGGATGCGCACGTCCGACGGAGCGAACGCTCCAGATGAGGGCGGCCCCACGATTTGCGAAGGGCCACAACGCGCCGCCAGCCTGCGCCGGCGCGTGGCGACACGCTAGGATAGCGATCTTCGAGAGGTCCGCGATGGCGAAACTGTACTTCTATTATTCGGCGATGAACGCCGGCAAGACGACGACGCTGCTGCAGAGCGCATACAACTATCGCGAGCGCGGCATGCGCACCGTGATCCTGACGCCGCAGCTCGATACGCGCGCAGGCGAAGGCGTCGTCGCCTCGCGTATCGGCTTGCGCGCGGACGCACAGCGCTTCACACACTCGGACGACCTGCTCGCGCTGACCGAGGCCGACATCGACCGGCACGGCAAGCTCGACTGCGTGCTGGTCGACGAAGCGCAGTTCCTGTCGAAGGCGCAGGTCTGGCAGCTCAGCGATGTGGTCGATGCGCTCGGCATCCCGGTACTCGCCTACGGCCTGCGCACGGACTTTCGCGGCGAACTGTTCGAGGGCAGCCAGTACCTGCTCGCGTGGGCCGACAATCTGATCGAGATCAAGACGATCTGCCACAGCGGCAAGAAGGCGACGATGGTCGTGCGCGTCGACGATCGCGGCCACGCGGTCACCGACGGGCCGCAGGTTGAGATCGGCGGCAACGAGCGCTATGTCTCGGTCAGCCGCGCCGAATTCAAGAAGATCATGGCGGGGCAGAGCGCGGTCGAACTGCAACAGCCGCTGCTGCCATTGGACGCAACCCGGGAGCCTGCACGATGAGCGAACCGAACTGGCCACGCACGCACTGGCACGACAGCGGCGACGAGGCGTTCCTGCTCTGGTTCGTATTCGGCGACTTCGAGACGGATTTCCGCATCGACGCGCCGAAGTACCGCACGCGCGGCACGCCGGCGGGCATCGACATCGTGCGCTACGCCAATCGCGAACTCGCCAAGTGGGACGGCTATCCGCTCGCCGGCACGCTCGGCCGCGTGCTGTACGACGAAAACCCGACGCTGTTCGAACGCGCGAAGAAAGCCGGCGAATGCGTGATGCTGCGCGGCAGCCTGGCCGATGCGGCGGATCTCGATGCGCTGCGTGACCTCGTCGGCACGGTCACTGCGCTGACCGACCTCGGCGGCATCGCCGTCGTCGATCCGCAGACGCTGTCGATGTATCCCGCCGCGGAATGGCGACGCCGCTATTTCGCCGGCGATGCTTTCAACGCGCGCGACCACGTGCTGATCCTGTGCAACGAGGACACGCGCAACGAAGGCCGCATGCACGTGCACACGCGCGGCCTGCGCAAGTTCGCGCGGCCCGATCTCAGCATTCGCAACGTCCCCGCTGATGCTGCCGGCAACGCGGGCGAACTGGCCGAACGTTTCGTCGAGTTCCAGGCGCTCG
>DASWPR010000478.1:0-6596 GCA_036398455.1 Dokdonella sp. | reverse complement strand
GTGATCTGCTGGCCGAGCCGCGCAAGACGCGCGGCGCGCATCCATTGCTCGCTTTCGCGGGGATGATTGGGGCAGAGGCGTTGACGCGACTGGACAGCGGCAGCGACGGTCTCACGGCGGCACAGGTCGACGAGCGCCTGGCCGCGCATGGCGCGAACGTCGTCGCCGGGGAGAGGAAACGTTCCACTGCACAAGAGCTGTTTCGCCGGCTCGCCAATCCGCTGAACATTCTGCTGATGGTGCTCGCGGTCGTCTCCTGGTTCGGCGACGACCGCATCGGCGCGATCATCATGTTCGCGATGGTGGCGATCGCGGTGATCCTGTCGTGGGTGCAGGAGAGCCGCTCCGATCGCGCCGCCGAAGCGCTGCGGCGCATGGTCAGCAATACCGCGACGGTGCGCCGGCGCGACGAAGACGGCCAGTCGGTTCGCCTGGAGGTGCCGATCGAGGCGCTGGTGCCGGGCGATCTGGTGCTGCTCTCCGCCGGCGACATGGTGCCGGCGGACCTGCGCCTGATCTCGGCCAAGGATCTTTTCATCAACCAGTCGGCGCTGACCGGCGAATCGCTGCCGGTTGAGAAGTTCGCGGCGATCGACCTCGAGGCGAAGACGCCGCTGGACGCGCGCAACCTCTGCTTCATGGGCTCCAACGTGATCAGCGGCGCCGCGCTCGGCGTGGTCGCCGCGACCGGCCGCTCGACCTACTTCGGCACCCTGGCCGGCGCGATCTCCGGCGAGCGCGCGCCGACCAGCTTCGATATCGGCGTGCGCCGCTTCGCGATGCTGATGCTGCGCTTCATCGCCGTGATGGTGCCGCTGGTGTTCCTGCTCAACGGCTTCATCAAGCACGCCTGGCTGGATGCCTTCATGTTCGCGGTCGCGGTCGCGGTGGGCCTCACGCCCGAGATGCTGCCGATGATCGTCACCGTGAATCTCGCCAAGGGCGCGCTCGCGATGGCGAAGAAGGACGTCATCGTCAAGCGCCTGCCGGCGATCCAGAACTTCGGCGCGATCGATGTGCTGTGCACGGACAAGACCGGCACGCTGACGCAGGACCGCGTGATCCTCGAGCGTCATGTCGACGTCAGCGGCGACGAGGACGAGCGCGTGCTCGAACTCGCCTGGCTCAACAGCCATCACCAGACCGGCCTGAAGAACCTGCTCGACATCGCGGTGCTCGACGCGCTCGCGCCGGAAGCGCAGGCGCGGCTCAGGAGCGACTACCCGATCGTCGACGAGGTGCCGTTCGATTTCGCGCGGCGGCGCATGTCGGTCGTCGTGCGCACGCCGGATGGCGCGCATCTGCTGATCAGCAAGGGCGCGGTCGTGGAGACGCTGCAGGTCTGCAACGCGATCGCGCAGGGCGACGCCGTGGAAACGCTGACGCCACAGCGTCTGGCCGAAGTGCGCGAGCTGACGCGCGACCTCAATGCCGACGGCTTTCGCGTGATCGCGGTCGCGACCAAGCGCGCTGCCGCGTCGAATCGCGCCTGGTCGGTCGCCGACGAAGGCGGCATGACCCTGGTCGGCTTCATGGCTTTCCTCGATCCGCCGAAGGACGATGCGAAGGAGGCCATCGCGGCGCTGTTCGCGCATGGCGTCGACGTGAAGATCCTGACCGGCGACAACGACATCGTCACGCGCCACGTCTGCCGCCAGGTCGGCATCGATCCGCAGCAGGTGCTGCTCGGCCCCGACATCGAAGCGCTCAGCGATGCCGAACTGACTGCCGCCGCGCGCACCTGCCAGGTGTTCGCGCGGCTGAACCCGCAGCAGAAAGTACGCGTGATCGAAGCGCTCAAGCGCGACGGCCGCGTCGTCGGCTTCCTCGGCGACGGCATCAACGACGGCCCGGCGCTGCGCGCGGCGGACGTCGGCATCTCGGTCGATACCGCCGTCGATATCGCGAAGGAATCGGCCGACATCATCCTGCTCGAAAAAAGCCTGACCGTGCTCGAGGAAGGCGTCATCGAAGGCCGCAAGGTGTTCGGCAACATCCTCAAGTACATCCGCATGACGGCCAGCTCGAACTTCGGCAACGTATTCAGCGTGGTCGGCGCCAGCGCGATGCTGCCGTTCCTGCCGATGCTGCCGGTGCAGATCCTCGTCAACAACCTGCTCTACGACATGTCGCAGGCGCCGGTCGCGACCGACGAGGTCGACGCGGAATTCCTGCGCAAGCCGCGCCAGTGGGACATGGGCGCGATCGCGCGCTTCGTGGTCTGCATCGGCCCGCTGAGTTCGATCTTCGACTACGCGACCTTCGCGCTGATGTGGTTCGTGTTCAAGGCGAGCGCGAATCCCGCGCTGTTCCAGACCGGCTGGTTCGTCGAATCGCTGCTGTCGCAGACCCTGGTCGTGCACGTGATCCGCACCAACCGGATTCCGTTCCTGCAGAGCCGCGCCAGCACGCCGCTGATCCTCACCACCATACTGATCTGCGTGATCGGCGCGGCGCTGCCGTATTCCCCGCTGGCCGCGCTGTTCGGCTTCGTCGCGCTGCCCTCGCGCTATTGGCTGTTCCTGGCGCCGATCCTGATCGCCTACCTCGGCCTGACCCAGGCGATGAAGGGCTGGCTGATCCGCCGCTTCGGCTTGACGTAGGCGCATTTCGGCCCCAACTTGGCACCTCGCACGCCGTGTTTCAGGATTTGAGACGCGCCTGCGCAGACTACGCCGATGCCTCTCGAAACCTTCCATCCCGCCGTCGCCCACTGGTTCCGCGGCGCGTTCACGGCTCCGACCCCGGCACAGGCCGAGGCATGGCCGGCGATCGCGGCTGGCCGGCACACGCTGATCGCGGCGCCGACCGGCTCGGGCAAGACGCTGGCGGCATTCCTCGCCGCGATCGACGATCTGGTCCGCCGTGGCGTCGAGCAGGCGCTGCCGGACGAAACCGCGGTCGTCTACGTGTCGCCGCTGAAGGCGCTGTCGAACGACGTGCGCGTGAACCTGGAAGCGCCGCTCGCCGGCATCCGCGACGAGCTGCTGCGCCTGTGGCTGCCGGATGTCGAGATCCGCACCTGCGTGCGCACCGGCGATACGCCGCAGGCCGAGCGCGACAAGATGCGCAAGCGCCCGCCGCATATCGTGGTGACGACGCCGGAATCGCTGTACATCCTGCTCGGCTCCGAATCCGGCCGGCGCATGCTGTCGACCACGCGCACGGTCATCGTCGATGAAATCCACGCGCTCGCACCGAACAAGCGCGGCGCGCACCTGGCACTGTCGCTGGAGCGCCTGGACGAATTGTGCGAGCGCAGGCTCGTGCGCATCGGCCTGTCGGCGACGCAGAAGCCGATCAGTGAGGTGGCGCGGTTTCTGACGGGCGCCGGAGCATCCCCCCTTCCGGCCTCCGGCCACCTTCCCCCGCAGGCGGGGGAAGGAACCGCTGAGTCGTGCCCTATCGAATCCGGCCCGCGCGCAACGGGGGAAGGAACAGTCGAATCGCCTCCTATCGAATCCTGCCCCCGCGCAACGGGGGAAGGAACGGCCGACTCGCCTCCTATCGAATCCTGCCCCCGCGCAACGGGGGAAGGAACAGCCGACTCGCCCCCTATCGAATCCCGCCCCCGCGCAACGGGGGAAGGAACAGCCGACTCGCCCCCTATCGAATCCCGCCCCCGCACAGCGGGGGAAGGAACAGTCGAACCGCCTCCTATCGAATCCTGCCCCCGCGCAGCGGGGGAAGGTGCCGGCAGGCGGAAGGGGGCGCTTCTCGATCCCACACCGCCGCCATCCTGCACCATCGTCGACTCCGGCCACACGCGCCCACGCGACCTCGCCATCGAGCTGCCCGAAGCGCCGCTGGAAGCGGTGATGTCCGGCGACAGCTGGGCGCAGGTCTATGCGCGCCTGGAAGCCCTGATCGCCCAGCACCGCACCACGCTGATCTTCGTCAACACGCGGCGCATGGCCGAACGCGCCGCGCGGCATCTGTCCGAACGGCTCGGCAAGGACAAGGTCACCGCGCATCACGGCAGCATGGCGAAGGAGCATCGCTTCGACGCCGAGCAGCGCCTCAAGCGCGGCGATCTGAGCGCGCTGGTCGCGACCGCTTCGCTCGAACTCGGCATCGACATCGGCGATGTCGACCTGGTCTGCCAGATCGGTTCGCCGCGTTCGATCGCGACCTTCCTGCAGCGCGTCGGCCGCGCCGGCCACCAGGTCGACGGCACGCCGAAAGGGCGGCTGTTTCCGCAGTCGCGCGACGAACTGGTCGAATGCACGGCGCTGCTCGACGCGGTGCGCCGCGGCGAACTCGACACGCTGCACGTGGAGCGCCTGCCGCTCGACGTGCTCGCGCAGCAGATCGTCGCCGAAGTGGCCTCGCGCGAGTGGCGCGAAGACGACTTGTTCGACCTGGTCCGCCGTGCGTATCCGTTCGCGGCTCTCGCGCGTGAGCAATTCACCGCCGTCGTGCGCATGCTCGCCGAAGGCTTCACGACGCGGCGCGGTCCGCGCGGCGCCTACCTGCATCGCGATGCCGTCAACGGTGTGCTGCGTGCGAGCCGCGGTGCGCGGCTGACTGCGATCACCTCCGGCGGGGCGATTCCCGATACCGCCGACTACGAGGTCGTGCTCGAGCCGCAGGCGACGATGGTCGGCAGCGTCAACGAGGATTTCGCAGTAGAAAGCATCGCCGGCGACATTTTCCAATTGGGAAACATGTCGTACCGCATCCTGCGCGTCGAACGCGGCCGCGTGCGCGTCGAGGATGCGCAGGGCGCGCCGCCGACGATCCCGTTCTGGCTCGGCGAGGCGCCGGGCCGCAGCGACGAGTTGTCGATGGCGGTGTCGCGCCTGCGCGCCGAGGTTTCGCAGCGGCTGGAAGAAGGCACGCAGGCGGTCTTCGAGCATCTGGTCGGGGAAGTCGGTCTTGCCGACGCTGCCGCGCGCCAGCTCGTCGACTATCTCGGTTCGGCCAAGATCGCGCTCGGCGTGCTGCCGACGCGGCAGGAACTGGCGATGGAGCGCTTCTTCGACGAGTCCGGCGGCACCCAGCTGATCATCCATTCGCCGTTCGGCAGCCGCATCAACCGCGCCTGGGGTCTGGCGCTGCGCAAGCGCTTCTGCCGCAAGTTCAACTTCGAGCTGCAGGCGGCGGCGACCGAGGATGCGATCGTGCTGTCGCTGTCGACCAGCCACAGTTTTCCGCTCGCCGATGTGGCGCGCTATCTGCATTCCGAATCGGTGCGCGACGTGCTCATCCAGGCCTTGCTCGACGCGCCGATGTTCGGCGTGCGCTGGCGCTGGAATGCGGTCGCCGCGCTTGCGCTGCCGCGCTTCCAGGGCGGCAGCCGGGTCGCGCCGCAGTTGCAGCGCATGAAATCCGAAGACCTGCTCGCGACGGTGTTTCCGGATCAGGTCGCCTGCGCCGAGAACCTCGTCGGCGAGCGCGAGATTCCGGATCATCCGCTGGTCGCGCAGACCCTGCACGATTGCCTGCACGGGGCGATGGACATCGATGGCCTGATCGCGCTGCTGCAGGGTCTCGAAGCCGGCACGGTGCGCATCGTCGCGCGCGACCTGACTGCGCCATCGCCGCTGGCGGCCGAAGTGCTCGGCGCGCGGCCGTATGCGTATCTCGATGATGCGCCGCTGGAAGAACGCCGCACGCAGGCCGTATCGAGCCGGCGCTGGAGCGATGTCGAGAGTGCCGACGATCTCGGCCGTCTCGATCCCGATGCGATCGCGGCGGTACGCGAGGAAGCCTGGCCGGAGGCGCGCTCCCCGGATGAATTGCATGCGGCCCTGCTCGGCATCGCCTTCGTCACGGATGTCGAAGCCCGCGCGACCGGCGGCTGGAGCGAGTGGCTGGCAAGACTCGCTGCCGATCGGCGCGTGACAAGGATTTCGCTCTCCCCCCACGGTTCCGCCGCCGAGGAAGAGGGGAAGGTGGCGGAACAGGTCGCGCGCGCACAGGATGACGCCCCGACCCAGCCGCGCGCAGCGGCGCAACGAAGTCTCTGGGTCACCGCCGAACGCCTGCCGCAGTTCAGCGCGATCGTGCCCGGCGCTTCGCGGACGCCGGCCATTGATGCTCCCGAAGAATTCGCCGCCGTCGCCTGGACGCGCGAAGACGCGCTCGTCGATGTCCTGCGTGCGCGCCTGACCGCGCTCGGCCCGACCCGCATCGGCGACATCGCCGGCAGCCTCGGCATCGCCGATGCCGATGTCGAGCTGGCGCTGCTCGCGCTCGAATCCGATGGTTTCGTGATGCGCGGTCATTTCTCGACCAGCGTGTCGAGCGATCCGGCGGCGCTCGAATGGTGCGAGCGACATCTGCTCGCACGCATTCATCGTTACACGGTCAAGCGCCTGCGCCGCGAGATCGAGCCGGTCGAGCCGCGTGATTTCATGCGCTTCCTGTTCGAATGGCAGCGCGTCGCGCCGGGCACGCAGGTCAGCGGGCCCGATGCGCTGGCCGGCGTGCTCGCCCAGCTGGAAGGTTACGAGGCCGCGGCATCTGCATGGGAAGGCGAAATCCTGCCGGCGCGCGTGGCCGGCTACGAGATCGCCTGGCTCGATGCGCTGTGCGTGGCCGGCCGCGTGGTGTGGACGCGCCTGCGCGGTCGCAAGGCCGGCGCCGCCGAG
>DASWPR010000477.1:0-16318 GCA_036398455.1 Dokdonella sp. | reverse complement strand
CGCCGGTGCCAGCAGAACGGTCACGACGAGCGCCTGCGTCGCACGCGACTACAGCGGCGCCGATCCAGTCGCGTTCACCGCCTCGGTCACCTCGAACACGACCGATCCCATCGTCGCCAACAACACGGCGAATGCGACGTCGCCCCTCATTCCGGTACTGTTCGCGGACGGATTCGACTGCCTGTAACGCAGCTGCAACAGGGAGCGGCTGCATCGATCTTTCGACGCCGCCGCTCGCCTGCGCCGGCGGCGCATGTGCTGCGCGGCGGCGAGCCTCGCGCGCCGGTCGGCGCTAGACTCGCCTCAGGCGGCAGCCGCCGCGATCCCCACCGGAGGCGCACATGCTCCAGGTCAAGCATCTACTCACGGAGAAAGGGCGGCAGATCTACACGGTCGGCCCGGACGAGCCCGTTCTCACCGCGATCCAGATCATGGCGGACCGCTACATCGGCGCATTGCTGGTCATGCGCGGCGACGAACTCGTGGGCATCGTTTCCGAGCGCGACTACGCGCGCAAGATCATCCTGAAAGGCCGGGCCTCGGGCGGCACGCCGGTACGCGACATCATGACCGCGTCGGTGCTCACGGTCGCACCGGAAGATACCATCGAGACCTGCATGCGCGTGTGCACCGAGAAGCGCGTGCGGCACCTGCCGGTCGTCGATGCCGGCAAGGTGATCGGGGTCGTCTCGATCGGCGATCTGGTCAAGGCGATGCTGAGCGAACAGACCGAACAGATCGAGCAGCTGCAGCGCTACATCGCAGGATAGATCCGCGCACCACGCGGCTTCCGCTTCGCGCAGATCGTGCTATCCCGCATCCGGCTGGCGCTCGGGTCGCGCCGCGTCGAACGCGGGCTGCGCCAGGCACTGTTCGTTGATGCGCCGGATCGTCGGCAGCGCGGTCAAGTCGACGCCGAAACGGTTCGCGTTGTAGACCTGCGGAACCAGGCACGCATCGGCGAACGTCGGCGAATCGCCATGACAGTACAGCCCCGTCGCGGCATCCGCGTTCAGCAGCGTTTCGAATGCGCGCAGCCCTTCGGCCATCCAATGCCGCAGCCAGTCCTCGCGCGCGGCCTGCGCCACCTGCAGCTCGCGTTCCAGATATTGCATCACGCGCAGGTTGTTGATCGGGTGCACGTCGCAGGCGATCAGCAAGGCGAGTGCACGCACGCGCGCACGATCGAGCGGCGCTGCCGGCAGCAGTCGCGGCGCGTCGCTGTCGATCTCTTCCAGATATTCCATGATCGCCAGCGACTGCCGGATCGCCGTCGTGCCGTGCAGGAGCACGGGAACGGTTTCCTGCGGATTCAGCGCGCGATGCTCCGCGCTGTGCTGCTCACCGCCGTTCCTGACCAGGTGCACGGGCTTTTGCGCATAGCGCAGCCCTTTCAGGTTCAGCGCGATGCGCACGCGATAGCACGCGCTGGAACGCCAGTAGTCGTACAACGTGAAATCCGTATCCATCGACATGCGTTTCTCCCGGCCGCAGGTTTCCGCCTCAACGCGACGGCGGCTGGCGCGTCACGATCTGCTCGATCGCACCGAACAGACTCGCGCCGCTCGCGTCGGTGATCTCGATGCGCACGCTGTCGCCGAATTTGAGAAACGGCGTCGACGGCTTGCCGTCGCGCAGGGTTTCGACGGTGCGCTGCTCGGCCAGGCAGGATGCGCCCTTCGAGGTGTCTTCGTTGGCGATGGTGCCGGAACCGACCAGGGTGCCGGCGCCGAGCGGGCGCGTCTTCGCCGCGTGCGCGACGAGCTCGGCGAAACTGAATTGCATGTCGACGCCGCACTCCGCCGCGCCGAACCAGCCTGCGTTGATCCACGTGCGCATCGGCAGGTTCAATTTGCTTTCGCGCCAGGCGGCGCCGAGTTCATCCGGCGTCACGAAGACCGGCGACAGCGCCGAGCGCGGCTTGGACTGCAGAAAACCGAAGCCTTTCGCGAGTTCGGCGGGAATCAGGTTGCGCAGGGACACATCGTTGACGAGGCCGATCAGCTGGATGTGACTTGCCGCAGCGGCGGCGGAAACACCCATCGGCACATCGTCGGTCACCACGACGACCTCGGCTTCGAGGTCGATGCCCCATTCCTCGCTGAGTGCGAGGATCGGATCACGCGGCCCGTAGAAGCCGGCGCTGGTCGCCTGATACATCAACGGGTCGGTGTAGAAGCTCTCGGGCACCTCGGCGCCGCGCGCGCGGCGCACGCGTTCGACATGCGGCAGATAAGCGCTGCCGTCGACGAATTCGTAGGCACGCGGCAAGGGGGCCGCCAGTGCGGCGACATCGAGCGCGAACGCATCCGGTGCCGTGTTCGCGTCGAGTGCTTCGGACAACGCATTCAAGCGCGGCGCGGCGTTCGACCAGTCCTCCAGCGCGCGCTGCAGCGTCGGCGCGATCGCCGTCGCGCGCACCGCCCGTGCAAGGTCGCGGCTGACCACGATCAGCGTGCCGTCGCGGCCGCCTTCCTTGAGAGAGCCCAGTTTCATCGGTAGTCCTTCATGAGGGAATCAGTTCGGCGACGTCGTCGTGCAACGCGGCGAGGCCGCGATCGAGTGTCGCCAACCGTCCGCCGTGCTTGCGCGCTAGCGCAGCGAGATAGGCGTCGGTGACCTGGCCATGGCCGAGTACGCCTTTCCAGTCCACGTCCGCATAAGCAAGATCGTCCGGCCAGAATCGATGGCGCGCATCGGCCGCCAGCTTGCGCAATTCGCGCACGGCGAATGCACTGCCGTCGCGGCCTTCGATACGGATGATCCAGCGCGTCAATGCCCCTTCGACGATCGGGCAGGTGGCGAATCCGCCGCGCAAAGCGACGAACCAGTCGCGCACGGCCGGACGATGCACATGGTCCGCATCGAACAACGCGATCAGCACGTTGGCGTCGAGCAGATGCGCCGTCATTCGTCCTCGAGCGCCTTGACGTCGTCGAGGGTGACCGGGCGGCCGGAGCGGAAGATCGCGAGGCCGGTCTGCGGGTCCACGGCATACGGCGGCGACGCCTCTGCCACACCGGTCGGAACATTCAAGCCGCGCAGCGCAAGATCGAGCAGCAGCCTGCTCAGGCTGACCCGCTGCGCGCGCGCCAGGCTGGTAAAGAGGGCGTGCTCGCGCTCCGGAATGTCGATCGTGGTGCGCACTGCGCTCTCAACCCTTCAGGGAACCGCATCGTGATGCGGATGCATCATGATGTCAATTAGTGGACGGTGCGAATCTAGGGCTTCGCGAAGCGCTTGCGCAGGCCGCTCCAGCAGTCCTGATAGTCCGCCTGCCGCTGCGGCGCATCCAGGGCCTGACGCGTCGGCTGGATCACGGCGCGCGTCTCGAACATGAAGGCCATCGTATCGACGATAGGGTCGGGTTGCTTCGTATTGGCGGCGCTCGCCTTGTCGAAGCTCGCCGCATCCGGGCCATGCCCGCTCATGCTGTTGTGCAGCGATGCGCCGCCGGGCACGAAGCCGCCGGCTTTCGCGTCGTAGGCGCCATGCACCAGGCCCATGAATTCGCTGGCGATATTGCGATGGAACCAGGGCGGCCGGAACGTATCCTCGGCGACCAGCCAGCGCGGCGGGAAGATGACGAAGTCGAGGTTCGCCACGCCCGGCGTATCCGAGGGCGAGGTCAGCACCGTGAAGATCGACGGGTCAGGATGGTCGTAGCTGATCGAACCGATCGTGTTGAAGCGGCGCAGATCGTATTTGCAGGGCGCGTAGTTGCCGTGCCACCCGACCACGTCCAGCGGCGAATGATCGATCGGCGCCGACCACAGCGCGCCCTGGAATTTCGCGATCAGTTCGAAATCGCCGTCGATCTCTTCATATGCGGCCAGCGGGCTCAGAAAATCGCGCGCGTTCGCCAGGCCGTTCGATCCGATCGGGCCGAGTTCCGGCAGACGCAGTGCGGCGCCGAAATTCTCGGCGACGTAACCGCGCGCGCTGCCGTCCGGCAGGTCGACGCGGAAACGCACGCCGCGCGGAATCAGCGCGACTTCCTGCGGTTCCACCTCGAGCACGCCGAGTTCGGTCGCGATGTGCAGTCGGCCCTGCTGCGGCACGATCAGCAGCTCGCCGTCGGCGTCATAGAAATAACGCCCCTGCATCGAGCGGTTGGCGGCGTAGACATGGATGCCGATGCCCGCCTGTGTCGCGGCATTGCCGTTGCCGGCCATCGCGTAGAGACCGTCGATGAAGTCGGTGGGCACCTGCGGCAGCGGATGCGGATCCCAGCGCAGCTGGTTCGGCGATGCCGGCACTTCGTCGAAGCGGTTGTGGAACGCCGTACCGGCAAGCGGCGTGAAAATGCCGTGCACGGCCGCCGGACGAATCCGATACAGCCAGCTGCGGCGGTTCACATGACGCGGCGCGGTGAACGCGGTGCCGGACAATTGTTCGGCATACAGGCCATGCGCGACGTGCTGCGGCGAATTGCGGCCTTGCGGCAGCGTGCCGGACAGCGCTTCGGTCGCAAATTCATTGCCGAATCCCGATTGGTAGCCGATCACGGCCATCGCTCGCTCCCGCTGGTCGATGAGGACTTGCCGGAGACCGGCGTCAGAGCACGCCGCGGCGCATCTGGTCGCGCTCGATCGATTCGAACAGCGCCTGGAAATTGCCTTCGCCGAAGCCTTCGTTGCCCTTGCGCTGGATGATCTCGAAGAAGATCGGACCGATGCTGTTCTGCGTGAAGATCTGCAGCAGCTTGCGCTGCTTGGTCTCCTTGTCGGCGTCGATCAGGATCTTGTTCTGCGCCAGGCGTGCGACGTCCTCGCCATGATCGGGAACGCGCACGTCGATGACTTCGTAGTAGCTTTCCGGCGTATCGAGGAAGCTGACACCCGCCGCGCGCATCGCCTCGACCGTCTCGTAGATCGTGTCGGTGAAGCAGGCGATGTGCTGGATGCCCTCGCCCTTGTATTCGTTGAGGTATTCGTTGATCTGCGACTTCGCGTCGGAAGACTCGTTCAACGGAATCCGCACGAGACCGTCCGGCGCGGTCATCGCCTTCGAGACCAGGCCGGTCTTGCTGCCCTTGATGTCGAAATAGCGGATCTCGCGGAAGTTGAACAGGCGCTCGTAGTAGCCGGCCCACTGCGCCATGTTGCCGAAGTACAGGTTGTGCGTCAGGTGGTCGATGAAGGTCAGGCCGAAGCCCTTCGGATTGCGCTCGACGCCCGGCAGATAGTCGAATTCGTCCGCATAGATCTCGCCCTTGTCGCCGTAGCGGTCGACCAGGTACAGCATGCAGTCGCCGATGCCCTTGATGACCGGCGCGTCGACCGCTTTCGTGGATGCCTTGTGGGTGATTTCCTCGGCGCCGTTGGCGAGCGTCGCTGCGAGCACTTCGGCGGCCGGCTTGCGGAACCGGATCGCAAAACCGCAGGCGCTCGGACCGTGCTTCGCGGCGAAATCGGCGGCGAACGAATCCGGTTCCTCGTTGACCAGGAAGCTGCACTGGCCCTGCCGGTACAGCGTGATCTTCTTCGTGCGATGCTTGGCGATCGCGCTGAAGCCGAGCCTGGGAAACAGCTCGTGCAGCAGGCGCGGATCCGGCGCGGCGAATTCGACGAATTCGAAGCCGTCGACGCCCATCGGGTTCTCGAACGTGGTGACCTGCATGCCGAGGTTGGGCTGAGCGTTCATGGGAGCTCCTTTGCGATCATCCCTGATGGCTGACTGCGGCCGTCCGGGGCCGGTCGGGAAAGACGTGGAATTCGGATAGGGTTACAATAGTTTCGTTTGAAACCATTTGCAAGGTACCGCACCGCATGCCCGACCACACGCCGCTCGAACTCGAACGTTTCCTGCCGTACCGCCTGTCGATCCTGTCCAACCGCATCAGCCAGGCGATAGCGCGCGAGTATCAGGAACGCTTCGATCTTTCGATGACGGAATGGCGCGTGATCGCCGTACTGGCACGCTTCGACGGCGACGGCCTGTCGGCGCGCGAGGTCGCCGAACGCACCGAAATGGACAAGGTCGCCGTCAGCCGCGCGCTGGCGCGGCTGGTCGCGGCCAAACGCGTGGCGCGGCGCACGCACGACGGCGACAAACGCCGCTCCGTGCTGCTGCTCTCGGCCAAGGGCTGGAAGATCCACGACGTCGTGGCGCCGCTGGCACGCACGCACGAGCGCGAGATGCTTGCGCGCCTGGATGTCGAGGAGCGCAGGATGCTGACGCGCATCCTCGACAAGCTGGCGCCGGTGTGACGGCTGGGAATGGGGAAGCGGAAATGGCAGCGGCTGCCGATTCCCTGTTCATTCCCCACCCCGCGCTTAGCATCAACGCACGCCGTGCATCAGGCGGTTGATCAGCGGCGCGATCAGGAACAGCAGCACGCCGGCGCTGGCGAGCGCCCAGAACCCCAACGTATATCCGCTCAGCGCCGAACCGGTCGTCATGCCGGTGTCGCCGCTGACCCAGGCGGCGAACTTGCCGGCCAGATTGTTGCCGTTGGCGATGGATAGAAACCAGCCGCCCATCGCGAAGCCGACGTAGCGTCGCGGCGCCAGCTTGGTCACCATCGACAGGCCCACCGGCGACAGGCACAGCTCGCCGACCGACTGGATCACATAGACCATGAACAAGGTCCAGAACGGAATCTTGTTGCCGCCGTCGACAAGATAGGTCAGCGCGTACATCAGCAGCAGGAAAGCGAGCCCGTTGCCGATCAGGCCGAGGCCGAACTTGCGCGGGATCGAGGGCTCGGTGTTGCGCTTGCCCATCCACACCCAGATCGCCGCGATCACCGGCGCAAGGCCAATGATCGCCAGCGAGTTGACCGACTGGAACCAGGCGACCGGGAATTCCCAGCTGCCGAACATGCGATGCACGATGTTCTGCGCGAGGAAGTTGAACGAACTGCCGGCCTGCTCGAAGAACATCCAGAACAGGGCATTGAAGACGAAGATGATCAGCATCGCGATGACGCGGTCGCGCGCGACCGTACCCTCGCGAATGCCTTCGACCAGCAGCATCACGCCGAGGCCGACGAAGAGCGTGCCTAGAATCCACACCAGGGTATCGGCGCCGAGCTTGGCGAGCAGGAAATACACCAGCGGCACGCCGACGATCGCCGAAGCCACCACGATGCCGAACGCGCGCTTGGGCGCGACGTCCACCGGCGGGCGGCCGATACCGTGCAGCTGGCGCCGTCCGAACCAGAACCAGGCGAAGCTGAGGATCATGCCGACGCCGGAAGCGAGGAACACGATCTTGTAGTTCTGCTGCATCGGCGTCTGCGTGATCACGCTGGCGAGCCAGCCGGTCACGATCGGCGAGAGGAAGCCGCCGAGGTTGATGCCCATGTAGAAGATCGTGAAGCCGGCATCGCGGCGGCGGTCGTCCTGCGCGTAGAGCTGGCCGACCATGGTCGAGATGTACGGCTTGAACAAGCCGTTGCCGACGATCACGAGCGCGAGGCCGAACAGGAAAATGTCCTGGTTCGGCACCATGATCACGAACAGCCCCGACGCCATGATCACCGCGCCGATCAGGATCGAACGCTGGTAGCCGATCAGCTGGTCGGCTGCGTAGCCGCCGAACAGCGAGGCCGCGTAGATCAGGGCGAGATAGGCGCCATAGACGTCGTTGGCCGGCGCCTCGCCGGTGCCGGAGCCGCCGTAGAACTGGGCGACGATGTAGAGCGTCAGTGCCCAGCGCATTCCGTAGAACGCAAAGCGCTCCCAGAATTCGGTCATGAACAGCATCCACAGCGGCGCCGGATGACCGAGGCGCTCCGGGAACTGTGGAATAGGTGTGCCGTTGACGGACGGGTTGGCCGGACCGCTCATGCGCTATCTCCCCAAGGAACTGGACGGGTTGCGGAATTGCTGGTGCGCACACGAATCGCCGCCGCCCCGAGCGGAGCCACGTGTAACCGCAACCTGCCGGCGAGTCAAACGCCGGCGATGCCGCGGCGCGGCATCAGGACGCTTCGCCGATCACCGTGCGCACGTCGAGCAGCTCGGGAAAGAATGTCAGTTCCAGCGCCCGCTTGAGGAACGCCACGCCGGACGAACCGCCGGTGCCGCGCCGGTAGCCGATGATGCGCTCGACCGTTTTCATGTGGCGGAAGCGCCACAGCTGGAAACTCTCTTCGACATCCACCAGCTGCTCGCACAGGTGGTACTCGGGCCAGAACTCGCGCGCGTTTTCGTAGATGCGCTTGAACACCGGCACGAGCGCCTCGACGCGCGCATGCGGCGCGGTCACGTCGCGCTCCAGGCAGGCGGCGGGCACCGCGTGTCCGCGCCGCGCGAGGTAGCGCAGGAACACGTCGTACAGGCTCGGCGCCTCCAGCTGCGCCTGCAGGACGGCGCGTGCCTCCGGATCGTAATCGAACACCTTCAACATGCCGGCGTTCTTGTTGCCGAGGAGGAATTCGACCAGCCGGTACTGCAGCGACTGGAAGCCCGACGACGGCCCCAGTACGGGCCGGAACTGCATGTACTCGGTCGGCGTCAGCGTCTCCAGCACGGCCCACTGCTCGAACAGCTTGCGCTGCACCTGCTTCACCCGCGCGAGGATCTTCAGTGCCGCGTCGACATCGTCGCGCGTGAGGCTGGCGACCGCGGCGCGCAGCTCGTGCACCAGCAGCTTCATCCACAGCTCGGCGACCTGGTGCTGGATGATGAAGAGCATTTCATCGTGCAGCGGCGGATCGCTGAGCGGGCGCTGGGCAGACAGCAGGGTATCCAGGTGCAGGTAGCCGCCATAGGTGGTGCGATCGCGCAGGTCGAGTTCGATCTCGTGTTCGAGCGGACGCAGATTCGGGGTGTCGTTCATCGCCATGCCACAAACGGGAAGCGTGAAGTTTAACCCGCATGGCGGCGCGCGATGTTGCGTCGGGCCTTGCGGACGCGGGGTGGTCTTGCTTACTGTTTCGGTTTCGCAATCCGAACGGATGCCGTACGTCGCGATGCCATCGCCCGACCGCCCAAGCGGCATCCCCTCGTCCGCCCTGTTCTGACGCGCGCGCGCCTTTCGCGGCGCCGCTCCGGAGGCCTTCTTGTCCATCGCCGCCACTTTCGATATCGAATACCTGCAATACCTCGACGCCGACGGCAAGCTCGTGCGCGACGATCTGCCCGCGATCGCCCGCGACGTTCGGCAACTTGTGGAACTTTATAAATTGATGCTGTATGTGCGCGTGTTCGACGCGAAGGCGGTCGCACTGCAGCGCACCGGCAAGCTCGGCACCTATGCCTCCTGCCTCGGCCACGAAGCGGCGCATGTGGCGATCGGCAGCGCCATGCAGGAAGACGACGTGTTCGCGCCGATGTATCGCGAATACGGAGCGCAGTTCTATCGCGGCGTGAAGCCGCGCGAAGTCCTGCTGTACTGGGGCGGCGACGAGCGCGGCAACGACTTTTCCGGCCCCGCGCACGACTTCGCCTGGTGCGTGCCGATCGCGACGCAGGCGCTGCACGGTGCCGGCGCCGCGCTCGCGTTCAAGGTGCGCAAGGAACCGCGCGTCGCGGTCACCGTGGTCGGCGACGGCAGTTCGTCGAAGGGCGACTTCTACGGCGCGATCAACGTCGCCGGCGCGCTGAAGCTGCCGCTGGTGGTCGTCATCGTGAACAACCAGTGGGCGATCTCGGTGCCGCGCAGCGCGCAGACCGCCGCGCAGACCCTGGCGCAGAAAGGCATCGCCGCCGGGCTCGAATGCCTGCAGGTCGACGGCAACGATCTGATCGCGATGCGCGCGGCGATGGATCACGCGGTCAAGCGCGCGCGCCACGGCCACGGCGGCATGGTCATCGAGGCGGTCACCTACCGGTTGTCCGACCACACCACCGCCGACGATGCGCGCCGCTATCGCCCCGAAGGCGAGGTCAAGGATGCGTGGCAGCGCGAACCGATGAAGCGCATCAAGGCCTACCTGATGTCGCTGAACGCGTGGACCGAGAAGGAGGAAGAGGACTGGAAGACCGACTGTGCCGCGAAGATCGACATCGAGGTCAATGCCTACCTCGAAACGAAAGCGCAGACGGTCGAGGCGATGTTCGATTTCACGCATGCCGAACTGACGGCCGAACTCGCCGCGCAGAAGGCCGAGGTGATGGCCCAGGAAAAGCGCAGCTAGCGCGCAGCCGCGCTGCGCCGCACCGCCGACCTTCCTCCCTCGCAGACAAGAACGATTCCGACATGGCACAAATCACTCTCATCGAAGCCGTCACCCAGGCCCTCGCCTACGAGATGCGCATCGACCCCAGCGTCGTCGTGCTCGGCGAAGACGTCGGCGTCAACGGCGGCGTGTTCCGCGCGACCCAGGGCCTGCAGGAGAAATTCGGCGCCGAGCGCGTCATCGACACGCCGCTCGACGAAGCATCGATCGCCGGCCTCACCGTCGGCATGGCCGCGCAGGGCCTGCGCCCGGTCGCCGAGGCGCAGTTCGAAGGCTTCATCTATCCGATGATGGAACACATCGCCTGCCATGCCGCGCGCATGCGCACGCGCACGCGCGGCCGCCTGACCTGCCCCGCCGTGTTCCGCGCGCCGTGGGGCGGCGGCATCCGCGCGCCGGAGCATCACTCCGAAGCGAACGAATCGCTGTTCACCAATATCCCCGGCCTGCGCGTGGTCATGCCGTCCTCGCCCGGCCGCGCCTACGGGCTGCTGCTCGCCGCGATCCGCGATCCGGATCCGGTGATGTTCTTCGAGCCCAAGCGCATCTATCGCCAGTACAAGGAAGAAGTCGCCGACGACGGCGAGGCGCTGCCGCTCGATGTCTGCTTCGTGCTGCGCGACGGCAGCGACGTGACCCTGGTGACCTGGGGCGCGCAGGTGAAGGAGACGCTGGAAGCCGCCGATGCGCTGGCCGAACGCGGCATCAGCGCCGAGGTCATCGACGTGGCAACCTTGAAGCCGCTCGACTTCGACACGATCCACGAATCGGTCAGGAAAACCGGACGCTGCGTGATCGTGCACGAAGCACCGCGCACTGCCGGCTTCGGCGCCGAAGTGGCCGCGCGCCTCGCCACCGATGCACTCTACGACCTCGTCGCCCCGGTCGAACGCGTGACCGGATACGACACGCATATTCCGCTGTACCGCCTCGAGATGAAGTACCTGCCGAGCGTCGAGCGCATCGTCGCGGCCGCGGAGCGCACGCTGGCCGTCAGCTGATCATCCTGGGAGAGCCGCACATGAGTACGATCACGAACATCCTCATCGGCCTGGTCGCCCTGCTGCACATCTATTTTCTCGTGCTCGAAATGTTCCTGTGGGATACACCCTACGGTCGCAGGACGTTCCGGTTGACGCCGGAATTCTCCGCCGCGTCGAAGACGCTCGCGGCGAACCAGGGCCTGTACAACGGGTTTCTCGCCGCCGGCCTGATCTGGGGCCTCGCCCTCGGCCGCGAAGGCTGGCATGTCGAGATCTTCTTTCTCACCTGCGTGATCGTCGCCGGCCTGTACGGCGGGTGGACCGTCAACCGCAAGATTTTCTTCGTGCAGGCGCTGCCGGCGTTGCTGGCCCTGATCGCGCTGCATATCCACTGATGCCTATCCACTGATTCGGGCCGCCGCGTCGCGCGCCCGCAAGGACGAATTCCTCCATGGCCGACATCAAAGCGTTCCACCTCCCCGACCTCGGCGAAGGCCTGCCCGACGCGACGATCGTCGAGTGGCTGGTCGCCGAAGGCGCGACGGTCAAACTCGACGAGCCGCTGGTATCGATGGAAACCGCGAAGGCGGTCGTCGAAGTGCCTTCGCCGTATTCGGGCAAACTGGCCAAAGTGCACGGCATCGCCGGCGACGTCATCGCGACCGGCGCGGTGCTGGCCGAGTTCGAACTCGATGCGTCGATGCCGCAGCGCTCGGAAGCGGAGTCGACCGGCCATCATCACGCACCGGCGAAACCTGCAGCAGCCGGCAACCGCGTCGGCGCGCCGGCAGCGGACGGACGCGGCGTGGTCGCCTCCGAGGAAGGCGGCGAAATCGTCACCAACGACAACGCCGGCCGCGCCGACGAAGGCACGGTGGTCGGTGCGATGCAGAGCAGCGATCGCGTGCATGCCGAACAGGCGGCCAGCATCGGCGGCGTCAAGGCCGTACCGGCGGTGCGCGCCCTGGCGAAGAAACTCGGCGTCGATCTCGCGCGCGTGAAACCGAGCGGCGCGGACAGCGTGGTGACGCTGAAGGATGTGAAGGACGCGGCAGCCGCGGGAACAGCGCGCCCTGCTCCGCCGGCCACACCGGCGTACGCCGCCGCGCGCGGCGGCGCGCCGGCGCGTTCGGCAGCATCACCGGATGCTGCCGCGCCCCCCGCCGCAGCGCGCAGCGACAGCGAACGTACCGCGCTTTCCGCCGCCGGCAAGCCGATGCGCACGACGCCACCCACGGTGAGCGCGACCGGCCAGCCCGAACAGCTCAAGGGCGTGCGTCGCAACATGGCGCGCGTGATGGCCGCCGCGCACGCGCAGGTCGTGCCGACGACGCTGGCCGACGACGCCGACATCCACGCGTGGCTGCCCGGCAACGACATCACCGTGCGCCTGATCCGCGCACTGGTGCACGCCTGCAAGACGGTGCCCGCATTGAACGCCTGGTTCGACGGCGAGAACCTCACGCGCACCCTGCATCCGCAGGTCGACATCGGCATCGCGGTCGATACCGAGGACGGCCTGTTCGTGCCGGCGCTGCGCAACGCCGACGTGCTCGATGCAGCCGGCGTGCGCGCCGCCGTGAACCGGCTGCGCACGCAGGTCGAACAGCGCTCGATTCCGCCGGAAGAACTCAAGGGCTATACGATTTCGCTGTCGAATTTCGGCGTCTTCGCCGGCCGCTACGCAACGCCGATCGTGGTGCCGCCGTGCGTGGCGATCGTCGCCGCCGGCAAGGGCCGCCATCAGATGACGCCGGTGATGGGAGGCTTCGAATCGCATCGCGTGATTCCGCTGTCGGTCACCTTCGACCATCGCGCGGCAACCGGCGGCGAAGCCGCGCGATTCCTCAAAGCAATGCTCGACGACCTCGCGCTGGCGCAGTAGTAGGAATCGGGAATCGGGAATCGGTTCGAGAGCAGCCGCTGAATCGGAGCATGCAATGCACCACAGCCGTTTGTGCACGCTCGTCATCGACTGCAAGGTCGACGATTTGAAACCTGCCGCCGAATTCTGGAGCCGCGCGCTCGGCAAGCCGATCGCCAGCGTCGATCAGGACGGCGATGGTCAGTACGCCGAGCTGGAAACCGCTGCGGACGAGCCGATCATCCTGCTGCAGCGAGTCACGCATGAAGCACGCGTGCATCTGGATATCGAGACCGACGATCTCGAAGCCGAGGCGAAGCGCCTGGAAGCACTGGGCGCCCGACGCGTGGCGCTCAAGCACGAACGCTGGTGGGTGATGCAGGCGCCGAGCGGACACCGGTTCTGCATCGTGCGCCGGCAGCGTGCGCAATTCGGACCGCATTTGAACCGCTGGCCGGACTAGAAAAAAAGCCTCCCCGAAGGGAGGCTTTCAATGAAACTCAATGCAAGGCCGCCGCGTCAGTGACGGTGCTTGCCCCCTGCCGCAGCGTGCGATGCGACCGCAGCGCGACGTGCCGAGGACGATGTCTGCGTGCAATCGATTGTCGCGTCGTCGAGGTAGTAGTCCCAGTCGGTGCTGCCGCCGCTGTGGTCGTAGGTGAACTTGATCGTGTGCGATGCACCGTCCGCGTAGGTGCTCACGTCGATCGACTGCTGCACCCAGTCCGCATCGACACCGAGCGCGGAGACGTCTTCGGTGGCGACGACATTGCCGTCGACCGTGAACGTGACCGTGTTGGTGCCGTTGCCCGGACGGTCGATCCAGCGCCAGTAGTTGAAGTAGCGTGGCGAGCCGGCTGGGATCACGACGGCCTGGGAAGCGTCGTGCGTTTCAGGATCCAGCGTGTCGGCGTCGTAGCCGCCGAGCCAGGTCACGAACGTTCCGGTGCGGATGTGCAGTGCGCCGCCGTCTTCGCCCCAGAACGAACTCTCGCCTTGCGTGGTGACCGAATCCCAGAAATCGTTCGCGCCGCCGCTGCCGGCGGTCGATTCGAAACTCGAATCCTGCAGCAATTGCGCCGGCTCGCACGTGCCGGTGGCCGAGCCTTCGAAGTCATCCTTGAAGATGATGTCGTCGACCGGCACCGTCACCGTGAGCGTGACCGGGATGGCGACGATGGCCTGTGCCGGGTCGTTGCTGTGCACGCAGATGTTGGTCGAGTAGGAACCCTCGCCGAGGCTCGTCGCATCCAGCGTCACTGCGACCGAGGTATCGCTCGCGCCGACCGCCACCGTACCGCTGGCAGGGGCGAACGAAATCCACGGGGTCGTTGCCGGCGTCGCGCAGGCCGCCGCATCGGCGGTGTCGATCGTCCAGGTGAGGTCCGCGCTACCCGTATTGCCGATCGCCAGCGCCGCGCTGGTCGATGCTCCGACATCGGCGGTGGCGTCGATGCTGGTCTGGTCGACCGTCACGACGGCGCCGGCGCTCGCAGTCGGCACCGTCACTGCATATGTGCAGCCGGCGTTGCCGCTGGCATTGCCGGAGTTGTAGGCCGTGCCGATCGCGTCGATCTGCGCCTGCGAATAACCGAGGGCCGCCGCCGCATTGATGACCGCTTGAGCGGCGTCCTTCTGGTTCGTGCTGCCGCCGGTCATCGAAAGACCTTCGAAATAGGCCTTGTCGAAGATCTGACCACCGAGCACGTCGCGTGCCAGCAGGTTGCACGACGACCAGTACTGGCCGGCGGTGTGGATTTCCTGATTGCGGCTCTGCGCATACGTGTGCGTCAACTCGTAGTTGAGCACACGGCCCGACCAGAACGGGTTGTGACCGTCCCAGCTGTAGATCCAGTAGTACGCCGTATCGGACGGCGTCCACTGATTGGGGAAGTCGCGGCTCCAGGCTGCGCCGTTGTAGTCGCCGACGCCTTCGGAAAGCCCTTCGGTCTGTGACAGGTGGCCGCCGGTGACGAAGTAGTGGATTGCATGGCCGAGTTCGTGGATCAGCACGTCGGCGTCCTGCGCATCGTCGACGCCGCCGGCGCCGAAGGTCAGCTTTTCCGAACCCGACACGAACTGCGAATTGTCGGCGCCCTGGAAGCCGTGCGGGTCGTAGTGCACGCCGCCGGGGTGATGCAGCGGCATCGCCGGCACGCCGAGGGTTTCGTTGACGTATTTGAGATAGGCGCTGATGTGCCAGTAGCCCATGACGGCGTCGAACGTCAGCGCGCTGCGTGTCACCGAGAAGTCGCTGCCGGCTTGCGACGGACAACCCGCGTCGTGCGGCGTATCCCAATCTTCACAGACCGCATAGGGTCCCGAGAGCGTGTAGTTGCCGGCGTCCAGGGTGATGTCGTCCAGCGTCACCGGCACCAGGGCCGCGGTCAGCTCCGGCGTGTCGGCGTTGTTGCCATCGACATAACCGGGCGTGTTGTACGCAACACGCGCATAGGAGAGCGGATCGGGGGTATGGATGGTGCCCGTGCCGGTGTCGTAGGCGGAGATATCCTGCGCGCGCAGGATCTCGCCCGAATGCGCATCGACCAGCAGTTCCCATTCGCCGCGCAAACCCTCCTGTGCAACGACGGTCACGCGCCATACGAGATGGCTCGCGTCGGTGCCGACGTACACCATGCGCTCGGCCGATTGCTGGCTGGCGCCGCTCACGCCGAGATATTGCTTGGCGATGGCGGTGGCGTCGAGGTCCGTCTTGTTCGCCGTGGTATCCACCGTGGCAACGCCGGCGACCGCCGAGTTCGCCACATAGACGACGCGGCCGTTCGGCATCACGCTGATCGCGATGTCGCTGCCGTACACCGGCAAGCCCTGCTGGCGCTGCTCGAAGCGCACCACCGAAAAATGCCGGCCCAGACGCTGCGTGGTGCGCACCAGCGCCGCCGATTCCGGCGCGCTGAGGCCGAGCTGCGCATGCCGCGTGGCGAGAAATTCCCGCGCCATCGCTTCCGGCGCGCTCAGGCGGGCGGTAAAGGCCGGCTGCCCGAGAGAAATAGCGACTCCGTCGACGTGGTAGCGGCCATCCTGGCGATCGACACTGGCGCCGGCCGGCGGCACGCCGCGCGCAAGCGCAACGCTGCTTTCAGGCTGTACGCCGAGCGCGAACGCGTCGGCGCCATACACGGCACACACGAGGGAACCGGCCAGCAGGCCGGCACGTATACGATTGGACATAGATAGTTCCCCAAGAACCCAGAATGAAGTCGCGACGCCACCCCGGCGGCATGTTCAGCCGCTTCACAGGGGACCCTCCGATAGTAGGCTGCATCGTCGCTGACTGCGTTATCGTCCCGTAAAGAAATTCGACGAAACTGGTCACTC
>DASWPR010000476.1:0-13859 GCA_036398455.1 Dokdonella sp. | reverse complement strand
GCGATCCGCCGCCGCCTGGTCCACGGCGGTCTGTGCGACGGCGATGTTCGGATCGTGCGCACGCATGCGCTGCAGCGCATGCTGCAGAGTCAGCGCTGCGGCGTTCGTCGTGTCGGCGTCGGCGCGGGCAGCGGCGCCGGGCAGAACAGCGACGAGCCCCGCGAGCCAGATGACGATCTGTCGAGGATTGCTCATGGATCCGGGTACGCCGGTTGCGAACAGGGCATGGACGGAAAGACGGCCGGACGGCTCCGCGCGGGTGATGCGCAGGGAAGCTCGTGAGTGGCCGTCGCCGCAGCACTCTAGTCGCGCACGCTGTCGGCGACCTGACAATCCGCGTCGAAGACCGGGGCAGTACAGCGGCGGTTAATTCGGCACGCGCATTCGCGCGCGCGCTCACGGGCTTTCGCGCCGACGGAAAGAATGCAAGGAATCGTTCGAGTGCCGCGTCGCTGGACGCCGCGGCAAAGAAAAGGCGGCCCACCTGGGGAGTATGGGCCGCCCTGGACGGTCACGCTGAGGCTTCCCTGGGGAAAGAAGCGATCGTGGGTGCGCGCCGCACAGAAAGCTTACCCGCGCAAGGCTTTCAACAACCTGACAAAAGCCGGCGCGTTTGTCAGCGTGACGTTAACGCCAGGCTGCGGATCGAAGACACCGGCGGTTGCCTGCATCCGCAGGCCGCGCGGCGGCTAGACCAGGCGCGTGAACTCGATGCGTACGCGAGTGCCGTTCGCGCCCGGCCCATCGTTGATGGACAGGATGGCTTCGTGCGCACGCGCGATTTCCTCGACGATCGCAAGGCCGAGGCCGCAGCCGTTGCCGCGCGATCCCGGCAGGCGGTAGAAGCGTTCGCGCACGCGCGCATGCTCCTCGGCCGGGATGCCGGGACCGTCGTCCTCCACTTCGAGGAAGGCGCCGCTGCCGATGCGGGCGCAACGCACGGTGACGTTGCCGCCGGACGGCGTGTAGCTCAGCGCATTGTCGATCAGATTGGCGAGCAGCTCGCGCAGCAGCCAGGCACTGCCGAATACGCGCGCCGGCTGCGTGTCGGCGCCGAGATCGATCTGCGCGGCGAGCGAACGGTCCAGGTGATCGGCGACGCCGTCGCCGGCGAGCGTGGCCAGATCGACTTCGTGGAATTGATCCTGCGTGTTCGCCGTCGGCTCCGCGCGTGCGAGCGCGAGCAGCTGGTTGGCGGTGTGCGCGAGACGGCGGCTGCCCTGGTGCAGATCGAGCAGCTGCTCGCGGATCGCGCCGCCGGCGGGATCGCGCGCCAGCAGTTCGAGCTGGGCGATGATGCCGGTCAGCGGCGTGCGCAGCTGATGCGCGGCGTTGGCGAGGAACTGCTGCTGCGAATGCGCCGCCGCGCGCACGGTATCGAACAGATTGTTGAGCGCGTTGACCAGCGGCTGCACCTCGATCGGCACCGGCGCGTCCAGCGGCGCGAGGTCGCGTGCGGAGCGCTGGCGGATCTGCGCGCCGAGTTCGCGCAGCGGACGCAGGCCGTAGCGCACGCCGAGCCACACCAGCAGCAAGGTGCCGGCGAGCTGCAGCAGGTCGGTCAGCACGATCGAGGTCAGGATGCGCGTGGTCGCGGCGACCCGCTTGCGCGTCGTCTCGGCGATCGCGATCGTGACGGCCGCATTGCCGACGCGCGTCGCATAGCTGCCGATGCGGATCGGCTCGCCGCGGAACTGGATGTCGCGGAACGAGGGATTGTCGCCCTGCGGCGGCTCGGTGGGCAGGTCGCCGTCGCCGCTGACCAGGGTGCCGTCGGCGTCGCGCACGGCGTAATAGATGGAGTCGACGCTGTCGGCGCGCAGCACGGCTACCGCCTGCGGCGGCAAGTCCGCATCGATGCGGCCGTTGCCGTCCTCGTCGCGCAGGTGCGCGGCAATCGCCAGCGCATCTTCGCGCAGGGCGCGGTCGTAGGCCGTGCGGATCGGCGAGGTGCCGCTGAGATAGTCGATGAAGACGCCGAGGCCGAGCAGCAGGGACAGCGGTGCCAGCAGCAGCAGAAGCAGGCGCCGCCGGATCGAAGGCGTGCCCTCAGCTGGCGGCATCGTCGAGCCGGTAGCCAAGCCCGCGTACCGTGCGGATCGGAGTTGCGCCGCCGAGCTTGGTGCGCAGCCGCGAGACGTAGACCTCGATCGCGTTGGCGCCGATTTCCTCGTCCCAGCTGGCGATCGCCTGCACCAGGCGTTCCTTCGCGACGACGCGGCCGACGTTCAGCGCGAGGCATTCGAGCACCGCCCACTCGCGCCGCGTCAGATTCACCGCGACGCCGTCCACTTCGACGCGGTGCGCGCCGAGTTCGAGACGCAGCGGTCCGATCACCAGGTCGGAGTTCGTCGCCGAGCGGCTGCGCCGGATCAGGGCGCGGCAGCGCGCGATCAGCTCGGGCAGCTCGAACGGCTTGACCAGGTAATCGTCGGCACCGAGATCGAGCGCACTGACGCGATCGGCCAGCGCGTCGCGCGCGGTCAGGATCAGCACCGGCAGCGCCGTGCCGGTGCGGCGCATGCGCTGCAGCAGGGTCAGGCCGTCCGCGCCGGGCAGGCCGATGTCGACCACGGCGAGATCGAAACTCTCGCTTTCCATCGCGCTGGTCGCCTGTTCGGCCGAACCGACGTGATCGACGGCATAGCCGGCCTTGGCCAGGCCGCGCCGGATCGCGTCGGCCACCAGCGCGTCGTCTTCGACTACGAGAATGCGCATGGTCGTCGGTCAGGCGACGCGGCGGTCGCCGCGCTTCAAGTGGATCAGCAGCAGCGAAACCGCCGCCGGCGTGACGCCGGAGATCCGCCGCGCCTGCGCGATCGTCTGCGGACGCACGTGCTTCAGTTTCGCCAGCACCTCGGCGGAAAGGCCGCGCACCGTGTCGTAGTCGAAGGCGACGGGAATCGCGCTGTCGTCATGGCGGCGGTTGCGCTCGATCTCGTCCTGCTGGCGTTCGAGATAGCCGGCGTACTTGGTCGTCACTTCGACCTGCTCGGCGACCTGGGCGTCGCCGACGCCGGGCGCGATGCCGTCGACATCGACGAGATCGCGATAGACGACTTCGGGCCGGCGCAGCAGATCGAGCGCCGTCGTTTCGCGCGACACGGCGATGCCGAGACGCTGCTCGATGGCGCGGCCGAGCGCGTTCCCCGGCGACGCCCACAGTGCACGCAGGCGTTCGGTCTCGCCGGCGATGGCGTCGCGCTTGCGGCGCATCGCGTCGCAGCGATCGTCCGTCACGCAGCCGAGCGCGTGGCCGCGTTCGGTCAGGCGAAGATCGGCATTGTCCTCGCGCAGATGCAGGCGGTACTCCGCGCGCGAGGTGAACATGCGATAAGGCTCGGTCGTGCCGTTGCTGACGAGGTCGTCGATCAGCACGCCGATGTAGGCTTCGTCGCGGCGCGGCGTCCAGGCTTCGCGGTCTTGCGTCGCGCGGGCCGCGTTGAGGCCCGCAATCAAGCCTTGTGCGGCGGCTTCCTCGTAGCCGGTGGTGCCGTTGATCTGGCCGGCGAAGTAGAGGCCTTGCAGGTGCTTCGTCTCCAGCGAGGGCTGCAGTCCGCGCGGATCGAAATAGTCGTATTCGATCGCGTAGCCCGGCCGCGTGATGTGGGCGTTCCCAAGGCCGCGGATCGAGCGCACCAGGTCAAGCTGCACGTCGAACGGCAGCGAGGTCGAGATGCCGTTCGGATAGATCTCGCAGGTTTCCAGGCCTTCCGGTTCGATGAAGATCTGGTGCGAATGCTTCTCGGCGAAGCGCACCACCTTGTCTTCGATCGACGGGCAGTAGCGCGGGCCGGTGCCCTCGATGACGCCGCCGTACAGCGGCGAGCGATCGAGCGCGCCGCGGATGATCTCGTGCGTGCGTTCCGAGGTGTGCGTGATCCAGCAACTGACCTGGCGCGGATGATCGGCGCGCGATCCGAGGAACGAAAACACCGGGGCCGGATCGTCGCCGGGCTGTTCCTCCAGCTGGGCGTAGTCGATCGAGCGCCCGTCGATGCGCGGCGGCGTGCCGGTTTTCAGGCGGCCGACACCCAGCGGCAGCTCGCGCAGCGTCTCGGCGAGTTTCAGCGCGGGCGGATCGCCGGCGCGGCCGCCCGCGTACTGGCTCATGCCGACATGGATCTTGCCGGCGAGGAAGGTGCCGGCGGTCAGCACGACCGCGCGTGCGCGAAACGTCAGGCCGCCCTGGGTGATGACCCCGCCGATGCGTTGGCCCTCGATCAGCAAGCCGTCGACGGCCTGCTGGAACAGATCCAGTCCGGGTTGTGTCTCGACGCGACGCCGGATGGCCGCTTTGTACAGAACGCGGTCGGCCTGGCAGCGCGTCGCACGCACGGCCGGCCCTTTCGACGCGTTCAGGGTGCGCCACTGGATGCCGGCGCGATCCGCCGCCCACGCCATCGCACCGCCGAGCGCGTCGATCTCCCGCACCAGATGGCCCTTGCCGATGCCGCCGATGTCCGGATTGCAGCTCATCTGGCCGATCGTCTCGATGTTGTGCGTCAGCAGCAAGGTACGCGCGCCCGTGCGTGCGCTGGCCAGCGCGGCCTCGGTGCCGGCGTGGCCGCCACCCACCACGATAACGTCGTATTCGTACATGACAGGCTCGATCCGTCCCTATGGGACGCAGGAGGGCGCCGGCTGCACCGGCCGCGAAAGCCGCATTCTAGCAAGGCTCTGCATCGATGCTGGCACGGAACCTGCTCGAAAGGCGGTACTCCCACCGGCGCGCGGCGTATGCGAGCACGTCGAGCGCCGGAATTCAGGGGCCGGTTTGCGTCGGTGGGGGTTCTTTCTTTTCAGTCCGCGCGGGTCCGCGCAAATTCCTATGGAAAGTCGATCCTCGACCCGCCCCGCGTTCGCGCGCCGGGACGGCCGCGGCGTCGCTGCGGCGAAATCCCCTGGCCTCACACAAGGCTGGCGCCCGGCGGTCGTAGGAACAGGGGGAATCCAAGAGGACCGTGTGCCGGGCGCCAGTGAGCGCGAAATCCGAGTGCCTTCGCGCGCCGCAGGCCGTGGCGAAGTCGCCGGCCCGAAACATCGGACTGGCAGAGTGTGACGTTGTTGGCGAAATCCTGCCGTCGCACGCAGTGCCTTCGCGATGCCGGTCAGATTCCGACGAGCAGCGTCGGCGCGGATTCGATCATGCGCACGCAATCGGCCTTTCGCAACGGAACAACGGCCAAAGACACGATTCGTCACCGCTGGCACGCTGCTTGCTCTGGACTGACTACGGGAAACCAGGAGCCGACCGCCGTGAACAACATCGCCACCTCAAGTTTCAATCCACTGTTTCTGCGCCACGACCTCATGATCGAACTCGGCCGCCTGGAAATGGCGATCGACGATGCCCGCATGCACGCCGCGGCGAACGATACGGTCGGACAGCTCGAAACCCGCTGCGCACGCATCAACGAAGCGCTGGCCAAACTGCCGGCCTGATATCGCAAGTCCGCTGGGGAACGAATACGACGAATGGGCCGCGCATTGCGCGGCCTGTTTTTTTTTCGCCGCGTCGCGCCGCGCTCAGCCAGCGAGACTGCGCTCGACGATGTCGGCCAGGTCCGGCGAATTGTCGCCACGCGCCGAGATGCGGCGCAGCTCGTGCTGCATCAATGCGCGGCGCACCGGCTCGTAGCGGCGCCACGGGCCGAACGCCGTTGCCAGCCGTGCCGATACCTGCGGCGTGATCGCATCGAGGCGGATGATCGCGTCGGCGACGAGGCGGTAGCCGGCGCCATCGGCGTGGTGGAACACGCGCGGATTGCGCAGCGCGAACGCGCCGAGCAGGGCGTAGACATTATTCGGATTGGTCCAGCGGAACGCCGCATGCGTCGTCAGCGCCTGCACGCGCGCCAGCGTGTCCGCATGTGCCTGCGTCGCCTGCAGCGAAAGCCATTTGTCGAGCACCAGCGCGTCGTTCGCGTAGCGCTCGGCGAACGCGGCCGAGGCCTGCGCCGCGGCGGGCGCACGCGCGCTCAACAGGCAGCCGAGGGCGGCGAGGCGATCGGTCAGATTGCGCGCCTCGGCCGATTGCGCCTCGGCCAGGGCGAGATGACGCTCGTCGGCGCGGCAGAGCGCGGCAAGACAGGCATTGCGCAGGCGCCGGCGCGACTGCGCCGGCAGTTCGGTCGCCACATCGTCGGCCACGCTGAGCCGGCGATACAGCGCCAGCAGCGGTTCCGCCAGCGCGCGCGCCAGCAGCGTCTCGATCGACGCGCGTGCGCGGTGCACCGCCTCGGGATCGATCTCGCGCAGGCCGTCGGCGAGTGAATTGGCATCGGCGACCGTGAGGATCTCGGCGGCCAGCGCGGGATCGGCTGCCGCTTCGCCGAGCGCGCCGGCAAGGCAGGTGGTCCAGGTGCCGAGCAGGCGCGCGTCCGCTTCGCCGGCCGCCAGGGTCTGCGCGAACAGGCGGCGCTCGAGCGCGTCGGCGGCGAACCAGCGGTTGAAGCCGTCGTCGTCGTGACGCACCTGCAGGGCGAGATCGGCCGCGTCCGCGTTCCATGACAGGCGAACCGGAGCGGAGTAGCCGCGCAGCAGCGAAGCGACCGGACGTGCGGGAACATCGATGAAGCGGAACGTCGCGCTCTCCGTGCTCAGCGTCAGCACGCGCTCGCGCGCCGACGCCGCCGCTTCGCCATCGAGCCGCAACGGCAGCGCCGTGCCGGCGGCATCGAACAGCGCCAGCGCGAGCGGAATCGGCAGCGCCTGCTTGCGCGGCTGGCTCGGTGTGGGCGCCGTGCGCTGGCTGAGCGTCAGCTCGTAGGTGCGCGCGCGTGCGTCGTAGCGCGCGCTCGCCTCGAGTTCGGGCGTACCGGCCTGGGCGTACCAGGCGAGCCATGGCGAGAGGTCGTGCGCGTTCGCCTCGCCGAGGGCGCCGATGAAGTCCTCGATCGTCGCCGCGCTGCCGTCGTGGCGCGCGAAGTACAGATCGAGGCCGCGCCGGAAACCGTCGCGGCCGAGCACGCGCGCCAGCATGCGCACGATTTCCGCGCCCTTCTCGTAAACGGTCGCGGTGTAGAAGTTGTTGATCTCGCTGTAGCGGTCCGGCCGCACCGGGTGCGCGAGCGGGCCGGCGTCCTCGCTGAACTGCGCGCGCCAGAGCACGCGGACATCCTCGATGCGGCGCAGGGTGCGCGAGGCGAGGTCGGATTCGAACTCCTGCTCGCGATAGACCGTCAGGCCTTCCTTCAGGCTCAGCTGGAACCAGTCGCGGCAGGTGACGCGGTTGCCGCTCCAGTTGTGGAAATATTCGTGGCCGACGACGGCGAGCACGTGGCGGTAGTCGTCGTCGGTGGCGTGATCGGGGTCGGCGAGCAGGTACTTCGCGTTGAAGATGTTGAGACCCTTGTTCTCCATCGCGCCCATGGTGAAGTCGTGCGTCGCGACGACGTGGAACACGTCGAGGTCGTAGCAGCGGCCGAAGCGCTGCTCGTCCCAGCGCATGGCCATGTTCAGGCATTCCATCGCCCAGCCGCAGCGTGCGATCGCATCGGCCTCGGCATGGATCACCAGGCGCACGCGGCGGCCCTCGGCGGTGACGAACGCGTCTTCGATCGATTCGAGGTTGCCGGCGACCAGCGCGAACAGGTAACTCGGCTTGGGGTGCGGATCGACGAAGCGCGCCCAGTGGCGGCCGCCGTCGAGTTCGCCGGCGCCGTCGGCATTGCCGTTGGCGAGCAGCAGCGGATAGCGCGAGCGGTCGGCGCGCAGGGTCACGCTGTAGCGCGCGAGCACGTCGGGGCGGTCCGGAAACGGCGTGATGCGGCGAAAGCCTTCGGCTTCGCATTGCGTCAGCAGGAAACTGCGCGGTTCGCTGCCGCTGAGATAAAGACCTTGCAGCGCCGAATTCGCCGCCGGCTGGATGCGCACGCGCGTCTGCACCGTCGCGCGCGGCGGTACCGCGTGGATCGTCAGCACGTTGGCGGCGTGCGTGTACTGCGCGCTGTCGAGCACGCGGCCGCCGATGCGCACCTCGAGCACGTCGAGCTGCTCGGCGTCGAGCCGCAGCGGCGCATCGCGCTGCGCGGGGTCCTGTTCGAGCTGGAGGCGCGCGCAGACGAAGGTCTCGTTCGCGTCGAGATCGAATTCGAGTTCGACTTCGCCGACGCGCCATGCCGGCGCGCGGTAGTCGCGCAGCAACACCGGCGCCTTGGCGCCCTCGGCAGCGGAAGATGGCATGGATGGGACCGGGTCGATCGGGGGCCGGCAGGCTAGCACGCGTCGTCCGCACGCGTGTATCGTCGGCGCCCGTCCTGCCCGGTCTGTAACCCCGTGTTCGTAGCGCCCACAGTTCCCGAATTCGCCGATATCGAAGCCGCGGCGCTGCGCATCGCGCCACACGCGCAGCGCACGCCGGTCGCGCGTTCGCATTCGCTCGACGCGCTGGCCGGGGCCGAGATCCATTTCAAGTGCGAAAACCTGCAGCGTGTCGGCGCGTTCAAGTTTCGCGGCGCCTGCAACGCGGTGTGGTCGCTGCCCGAAGCGGTCGCCGCGCAGGGCGTGGTCACGCATTCTTCCGGCAATCACGGTGCCGCGCTGGCGCTGGCGGCGCGCACGCGTGCGATCCCGGCGCATGTCGTGGTGCCGGAAGGGGCGGTCAAGGCCAAGCTCGCCGGCATCCTCGCCTACGGCGCGATCGTGCACCGCTGCGCGCCGACGCTGGCCGCGCGCGAGGAAACCGCCGAACGCGTCCGGCGCGAGACCGGCGCGACCCTGGTGCATCCGTACACCGACCCCGCCGTGATCGCCGGGCAGGGCACGGCGGCGCTGGAACTGCTGCACGAAAGCGGTCCGCTGGATGCGCTGATCGCACCGGTCGGCGGCGGCGGACTGATCGGCGGCTGCGCCATCGCCGCGCGCGCCGTGTCGCCGAAGACGGCCGTCTATGCGGCTGAACCGACCGGCGCTGCGGACGCCTACGAATCGCTGCGCCGCGGCGAGCGCGTGAGCGGGCTCGTGCCGGATACGATCTGCGACGGCTTGCGCGGCTTGATCGGACCGATCAATTTCGCGCTGCTGCGGCAGTACGACGTCACCGTGCTGCCAATCGACGACAGTGAAACCCTTGCCGCGATGCGGCTGCTGTGGGAGCGGCTGAAGCTGATCGTCGAGCCTTCTTCGGCCATCGCGTTCGCCGCGCTGCTGCGCCATCGCGAGCGGTTCGCCGGCCAGCGCGTCGGCATCATTCTTTCCGGCGGCAACGTCGATCTCGAACATTATTTCCGCGATCGTCCATGATCGCGTGAATCAGGCAGCGGCCGTCCATGGCCGCACTTTCCACCCGAACCCGGCAGGCGTTCTGCAAAATCCCAAGGAGACGAAAGCCATGTGGACCGATGCGATCCTCGCCTATCTGCACTTCCTCTCGATCTTCGCGCTGCTGTGGTTCCTTGCGCGTGAATGGACCTTGTTGAACGTCGGCGCCGCCGCGCTCGATCTCGCGCGTCTCGCACGCGCCGACGCCGGCTTCGGCATCGCTGCCGGAGCCGTCCTGCTGAGCGGCGCGGCGCGCGCGGCAGTCGGCATCAAGGGCTGGACGTTCTACGCGCACAGCCCGGCCTTCCACATCAAGATCGGCCTGTTCGTGGTGATCGGCCTGATCTCGATCGCGCCGACGCGCGCGTTCCTCGGCTGGCGCAGGGCCGCGCGATCCGATGCGGGCTATCGCGTGTCCGATGCGGAATGGACGCGCGCGCGCCGCCTGGTGCTGATCGAGATGCATCTGCTGGCGCTGATTCCCCTGGCGGCGGTGATCATGGCGCGTGGGCTCGGCTAGGATCGCTGCGGATCACGCCGGCTCGGGCGTCGCCGGCGCGCGGCGCAGGTTGACGATCAGCAGTGCCGCCACGATCAACGCGACGCCGATGCCCTCGGAGAAGGTAGGCCGCTCGCCGAGGATGGCCCACGCAAAAGAGATGCCGGCGATCGGCACGGCCAGGCTCGACAGGCTGACGACGTTCGCCGGTAGCTGCTCGACCACCCACGACCACAGCAGCCACGCCAGGCCCGACGCGAGCACGGCGTTGTAGACGAGGGCGCCGATCAGGAAATTCGTCCACACGATCGGCGTCGCGTGCGTCGCCAGCGCGACGACGATCAGTGCGAGCGCGCCGATCGCCATCTGCCAGGCGGTCAACGACAGCGCACCGACGCCGCCGCGCTGGAACAGCCGCTTCGACAGCACCACGCCGGCCGCCCAGCACAGGCCGCCGACGATGGCGAGCACGGCGCTCTGCCCGCCGCCGACGCCATGCCACGGTTCCAGTACGAAGACCAGGCCCGCGGCCGCCACGGCCAGGCTCAGCCATTGCCGCGGGCCCGGCCGCTCGGCCAGCAGCAGCCATGCCAGCAGCACGGCCCAGAACGGCATCGTGTAGGCGAGCAGGGCCGTGCGGCCGGCGCCGCCCTGCACCAGCGCCCATTGCACCAGCGCCTGGAAAGCGGCGGTCTGCGCGATGCCGATCAATGCGGTGTCGAGCAGCGGCGGCGGCTTCAGCGATTCGCCGCGCAGCAGCAGCGCGCCGAACAGCACGAGCGCGCCGAAGCCGTAGCGCAGCGCCGAGAAATCGAATGGTCCGATCCACACGAGCACCTGCTTCATCACGATCCAGTTGTAGCTCCACAACAGGATCGGCAGCAGCAGCACGAGCAGCGCGCCGCGGCGGGCGGTGGCGGGAACGGTCATGCGATCGTCGCGGTGGAGCGGCCGGAGCGCGCGAAGCTTCGTATGATACGCAGCCCGAGCCGGAGAACGAGATGAGCGACGAGCGCAAACGCTGCAGCTGGGCGAGCGGGTCCACCGAAGCCATGCGCGAGTATCACGACCGCGAATGGGGCGTGCCGCTGCACGACGATCGCGCGCTGTTCGAGTTCATCTGTCTGGAAGGCGCGCAGGCCGGATTGTCCTGGCGCACCGTGCTCGACAAGCGCGCGCACTACCGGCGCGTATTCCACGAATTCGACATCGCGCGCTGCGCCCGGCTCAGCGATGCACGCATCGAGAAACTGCTGACCGATGCCGGCATCATCCGCAACCGCCTCAAGGTGACCTCGGTGCGCGACAACGCGCTGGCCGCGCTGGCCGTGATCGACGAGTTCGGCAGCCTCGACACCTTCCTGTGGTCGTTCGTCGGCGGCGCGCCGGTGCGCAACCGCCTGCGCAGCAGTGCCGAGGTGCCGGCGAAGACCGACGTGTCCGACCGCATGAGCAAGACCCTGGCCAAGCGCGGCTTCCGCTTCGTCGGCTCGACGATCTGCTATGCCTTCCTGCAGGCGACCGGGATGGTCAACGATCACCTGGTCGGCTGCTTCCGCGAGCGCGAATGCGCCGAGGCGGCGAAGGCGCCGAAGCGCTGATGTTCCTCAGCGATCCTGCCGACTTCCTCGCCGCGTTTTCCGCCGAACGCTTTCCGGTGCGAGCGGCCGCGACCGCGCGCGCGGCGTTCCTGGTCAGTCCGGCCGCCGCCGCGCTGGCGACCGAATCGGCCAGCGACAATCGCTACATGGATCTTGCGCAGACGCTCGATCCGCAGCGCGCGGCACATCAGCATGCCGCACTCGCGCACGCGCTCGGCGACGACGTTCCGGTGATCACATTCCCGGGTGACCGCGACGCCCCCGACGGCCTGTTCCCGAACAACGTGTTCGCCACCGCCGCCGGGCGGCTGATCGTCGGACGCATGCGCCATCGGGTGCGCCAGCGCGAGGCGGCGCGCGCGGACATCCGCGGGTTCTTCCGCGATGTGCTGAATTATCGCCTGCTGGATTTGTCGCAGGCGCCCTTCGTCGCGGAGCTGACCGGTTCGCTGGTGATCGATCGCGCACGCGGCATCGGGTATTGCGGACTGTCCGAGCGCTGCGATCGTGCCGGCGCGCGTGCGATGCACGAGGCATTTGGATTGCGCATGACGTTCTGTTTCGACCTGGCGCCTGGCGAATACCACACCAATGTCGTGTTCGCGCTGCTCGGCGGCCGCGTCGCCCTCCTCGCTTCAGATGGCTTTCGCGATCCTGCCGTGCCCGCCGCCATCGCGCGGGCCTACGGCGGTCGGGCGGTGGCGCTCAGCGTTGCGCAGAAACAGGCGTTCGCCGGCAATGCGATCGCGCTGACGTCGAACCGCGCCTGGCTGAGCACGCGGGCGGTCGCCGCGTTGGAACCGGCGCAGCGCGCGGCGATCGAGCGCTACGGATTCGCCCTGGCGGACGTCGAGCTCGACGAGATCGAAAAGGCCGGCGGCAGCCTGCGTTGCTGCGTCGCCGAGATTTTCTAGACGCGCGCCGGTCGCGACGGCGGGCGCGGTGGCGCGGCTAGGCGCGCTGCGCCCGTGACCGCCCTGCGGTGATCACGGCAACGATCAGAAAAGCGAGCGCCGCGTTGACGACCAGATGTCCCTGCTTGGCCGCATCGGCGAGTCCATCGCCCAGGATCGTGATCGCGAAGGTCGCCAGCATCGTCGTCACCGTGAGCGCGGCGAAGTCGAGCGCGCGCGCAGCGCGACGCAGTCCCGGCCGTACGAGCAGCACGACCAGGCCGAGCAGCGGCAGCGCCAGCATCGTCAGCTGCAGCAGCGGCCACGCATGCAGCAGGCGGCCGAGGCTCGGCTGCGCCGCCGGCATCGTGGCGAAATCGCCGCCTTCGACCTGACCGAGATTCTTGGCGATCCAGGGATCGAGGCCGAGCACGCCGTGTCCGAGCAGCCGCAGGGCGATCTGCGGATGTCGCGCCAACGTCGCGAGCTCCTTGCCGCGGGTGAATCCGGACAAGCCGCTGCAGACGGTTTCCGGCAGGTCCGGGAATTCCCAGGCGTGATGCTCGCTGTAGATCGCGCAGGCCGGATCGATGCCGAGTTCGTCGAGCAGCGCGGCGCGATCCTCGGCGAACGGCACCAGTGCGGTGAACACCACGTCGGCGCGGTTGTACTGGTCGATCGCCGCCATCATCGCGCCGCCGCGGTGCAGCTGGGCGAACTGCACGGCGAAACCGGCGAGCGCGCCGCAGGCCAGCGCTGCGCCGCGCCAGCCGAACCGGCGCAGGCGCGTTCGATCGACCGCGCTGAAATCGATCGCACCGATGACGAGGGCGAGGCCGAGCGGCAGCAGCAGGTGCTGGATCTTGCTCGTCGCCAGCACGAAGGCGATGACGGCGAGCAGCAGGAAACGCCGGCGATCGCGCGGCGCGTCGCGCCAGAGCAGGCTCGCCGCGAACAGCGCATAGACGGCGAGCAGCGCGGTCCATTCCGCATAGAACGTATTCAGATAGAACGTGTTGCCGGGATCGGCGAACAGCAGCGGCAGCAGCGCCGCGTTCGCCAGCGCCGCGCGCGTTTCGCCGCGGCGCAGCCAGGCCAGCGAGAACGCGATCGACAGCGCCAGCAGCGCTGCCCAGCGCAAGGCGCCGACCCAGCGCACGTCGTGCACCGGGCCGCTGCCGGCGGCTTCGCCGACGGTCCAGATCAGTGCGGTCGCAGCGGTGAAGGCGAGTTCGCTCGACCAGTAGCACATCGGATCGGCGGTCGCGATGAAGCGGAACTTCGCGAACGGCGCCTGCGGACTGTTCTGCTGCGGCGGCACGTCGGCCGGCCGGTCCGGGTAAAAGTGGAAACAGTTGGTGTAGCGCGTCTGGTCGTAGCTGTTCGCATATGCATACAGCGGGTCGTGCGACCACAGCGCGAACGCACGCAGCGTGCCGGCAAGCCAGAGAAGGACGAGCAGGACGAGGATCGGCCGGCTGCCGGAGCGGGAGGAAGTCATGGGGCGAGTCTAGGCGGCTTCGATGACGGCGCTCAATCGCATCGCCACCGGCCCGACCTGTCGACTGCGTCACAGGTGCGCTGTGCGCAGCGTCGCGCAGC
>DASWPR010000475.1:0-4528 GCA_036398455.1 Dokdonella sp. | reverse complement strand
CGGCGAGCGGTATCAGCAGCTTCAACTCGCCGACGATGCCGGCTGCTGCCGCGGGTTCGGCGTCGCCGGCCGCGAGCCAGCGTTGGGACTCGGTGCGCGCGAGGAACTCGATCTGCGCGGCGAATTTCTCCGTTCGCGCGCGATCGGCGGCATTGCCGCCGGCATAGAGCAGCGGAATCGTCTTGCCCGGTGCGATGTTCATCTCGCTGCGGATGCGGCGAAGCTGGGTCAGCACCGCCTTCAGCCATTCGATCTCGGCCTCGGCGCCGGGGTCGGCCGCGTAGCCGCTCGCCAGCGGATACGGCTGCGTCGAGATGCTGTCGCCGGAGATGCCGAGCTTGGGCGTGAGTTCCTGCCAGATCTCCTCGGTGACGAACGGGATGATCGGATGCAGCGCGCGCAGCACGGCTTCGAGCACGACGAGCAGGGTATGCCGCGTGGAATCGGCCGCCGCGGCGTCGCTGCCGTTCAATGCCGGCTTGGCGAGCTCGAGGAACCAGTCGCAGAACTCGTTCCAGGTGAATTCGTACAGCGCCTGCGCGAGCAGATCGAAGCGATAGCTGGCGAAGTGCGGCTCGACCTCGGCCAGGGTGCGTTGCAGGCGCGTCAGGATCCAGCGCTCGGCCTCGGTTGCCGGAGCCGGCGGCGCCGCAACCGGCGCCTCGCAGTTCATCAGCACGAAGCGCGCCGCATTCCACAGCTTGTTGCAGAAATGACGATAGCCGTCCGCGCGCTTCAGATCGAAGTTGATCGTGCGGCCGTAGGTCGCCAGCGCGGCGAACGTGAAGCGCAGCGCATCGGCGCCGACCGGCGCGATGCCGTCGGGGTATTCCTTGCGGATGCGCTTCTCGACTTTCTCGCGCACCTGCGGAATCAGCAGCGAGGCGGTCGATTTCTTCACCAGCGCTTCGAGGTCGATGCCGTCGATGAGATCGAGCGGGTCGATCGTGTTGCCCTTCGACTTCGACATCTTCTGGCCTTCGGCATCGCGCACGATCGCGTTGATGTAGACCTCGCGGAACGGCACCTGGCCGGTGAAATACTGGGTCGCCATCACCATCCGCGCGACCCAGAAGAAGATGATGTCGAAACCGGTGACGAGCACGTTGCTCGGCACGAAGGCCTTGAACTGCTCCCACTCGGCCGCGCGCTCCGGCGTCTCGCCGGGCCAGCCCAGCGTGGAGAACGGCCACAGCGCGGACGAGAACCACGTGTCGAGCACGTCGTCGTCCTGCTTCAGCGCGCCGACGGGCTCGGTCGTCGCATGCGCGCGCGCATCGGCTTCGTCTTCGCCGACGAAAATGTTGCCGGCCTCGTCGAACCAGGCCGGAATCTGGTGGCCCCACCACAGCTGCCGACTGACGCACCAGTCCTGGATGTTTTCCAGCCACTGGTTGTAGGTGGTCGACCAGTTTTCCGGCACGAACCTGATCGCGCCGCCCTGCACCGCGGCGAGCGCGGGTGCAGTGATCGCCTTGCGTCCACCCGGCCCGGGCTTGCCGTCGACGCGCACATCGCTGGTGAGATCGAGAAACCACTGGTCGGTGAGCATCGGCTCGATCACCGCGTCCGAGCGCTGGCTGATCGGCACCTGCAGCTTGTGTTTCTTCGTCTCGACGAGCAGGCCGGCTGCTTCGAGGTCGGCGAGCACGGCTTTGCGCGCTGAAAAGCGGTCGAGTCCGCGGTATTTCTCCGGCGCGTTGTCGTTGATCTTCGCGTCGAGCGTGAGGATCACGATCGGCGCCAGCTGATGGCGCGCGCCGATCTGCCAGTCGTTGAAGTCGTGCGCCGGCGTGATCTTGACCGCGCCGGTGCCGAACTCGCGTTCGACGTAGGTATCGGCGATGACGGGAATCTCACGGTCGGTCAGCGGCAGTTTCACCGTCCTGCCGATCAGCGCCTGGTAGCGCTCATCGTCCGGATGGACTGCGACGGCAACGTCGCCGAGCAGCGTTTCCGGGCGCGTCGTCGCCACCACCAGACCTTCGCCGCCATCGGATGCCGGATAGCGGATCGACCACAGCGAACCGTCCTTCTCCTCGTTGTTGACCTCGAGGTCGGACACCGCGGTCATCAGCACCGGGTCCCAATGCACCAGGCGCTTGCCGCGGTAGATGAGGCCGTCGCGATACCAGGTGACGAACACGCGGCGCACCGCTGCGGAGAGGCCCTCGTCCATCGTGAAGCGCTCGCGCGACCAGTCGACCGAGGCACCGAGGCGGCGCATCTGGTTCGTGATCGTCGAGCCGGATTCCTCTTTCCACTCCCACACGCGCTCGATGAATTTCTCGCGGCCGAGGTCGTGGCGCGACTTGCCCTGCGCGGCGAGCTGGTTCTCGACGATCTTCTGCGTCGCGATGCCGGCGTGGTCGGTGCCGCCCTGCCACAGCGTTCTGAAGCCGCGCATGCGGTGGTAGCGCGTCAGCGCGTCCATCACCGTCTGCTGGAACGCATGGCCCATGTGCAGGGTGCCGGTGACGTTCGGCGGCGGCAGCAGGATGCAGTACGGCTCGCCCGCGGCCGCGGGTTTGAACAGTCCCAGCGCCTCCCAGCGTGCATACCACTTCGATTCGATCGGTGCGGGTTCGAAACTCTTGTCCATGGGCGCGAAAGTCCGTGGCGGTGCTCGCGCACGACGCCGGAGTGAGGAAGGAATTGCCGATTGTAGGCGAGGGGCGGCGCGCGGCCCAGTCGCGCCGTGGGTTGCGCTATCTTGGCGAAAACCTCGGGGAACCGCCGCGATGAGCGCCGCCGTCCATGTGATCGAGCATCCGCTGGTGCAGCACAAGCTGACCCTGCTGCGCCGCAAATCCACCAGCACCAGCGATTTCCGCCGCCTGCTCGGCGAGCTGTCGGCGCTGATGGCCTATGAAGTCACGCGCGACCTGCCGCTGCACGAGGTCGCGATCGAGACGCCGGTCGCGCCGATGATGGGGCGGCTGATCGACGGCAAGAAAGCGGTCTTCGTGGTGATCCTGCGTGCCGGCATCGGCATCCTCGACGGCATGCTCGGCGTGGTGCCGGGCGCGCGCGTCGGCCATGTCGGCCTCGCGCGCGATCCGCACACGCTGCAAGCGGTCGAGTACTACTTCAAGATGCCGCGCGGCATGCACGAGCGCGACGCGATCGTCGTCGATCCGATGCTGGCGACCGGGCATTCGGCCGTCGCCGCGCTCGATCGCGTGAAGCAGACGCAGCCGCGCTCGATCCGTTTCGTCTGCCTGGTCAGCTGCCCGGAAGGCATCGCGCATCTGCACGAGCATCATCCGGGCGTGCCGATCTACACCGCCGCGATCGACCGCGGCCTCAACGAACACGGCTACATCGTGCCGGGGCTCGGCGACGCGGGCGATCGCTTCTTCGGCACCCGATAGGCCGTCGATGCGGCGGTCAGGCGGCGCCGGTCCGTCGATGGAAGCGTTCGGCGCCGGCAGGGAACGCTTCCAGCCCGACCTGCGATGAGCCGCACGTCGTATTGCAAACCACGCCTGCCGCGCCGTATGGACCCTGTCACGCCTTGCGCTTCTTCTCCAGCCGCGGCTCTTCGCCCATCACGCTCGGCGTGCCGACGTAGAGCAGGGTGACGGTGGACTTGCTCTCGTTGCGCGAGGAATGCGGCAGCTGCGAATTGAAATGCATGCTGTCGCCGGGCTTCAGCGTGGTCTGGATGTCGCCGGTGACGACCTTGATCCGCCCCTTCAGTACGATGACGAATTCTTCGCCGTCGCGCTGGTCGGTCGGGAAGGCGTGGCCGGGCGGTATTTCCATCAGGATCGCGTCCATCATGCGATGGATCAGGTTCGAGGAAAGATCGAAGAACTTGACCGGCGAATTGATCCGTATCTGCGGACGCTCGCGGGCGCGGCACACGATGCTGCGTTCGGTCGGTATCTCCAGGAAATACTGCAGGTCGACCTCGAGCGCGCGCGCGAGCGCCATCAGCGACATGATCGACGGCACGGTCTGGTTGCGTTCGGCCTGCGAGAGGAACGGTGCCGACAATCCCGAGCGCGCGCCGAGTTCGCTCAAGGTCAAGCCGAGTTGGGTGCGCCGGTGCTTGATGCGCACGCCCATGGCGATGCGGGCCGGCTTTTTTCGTGACGCGCTCAGGCTCAAGAAATATTCCCGTTATTTGTATCCAATTATACCGGCTGCCGGCCGCACGACGACACGCAGGGGGCGGGGCCGCCTCAGCGAGTCGCCTCTTCCTTCGGCGTGGCACGCACGGGAACGGAAATATTGCAGACGTCGATATGTCCGCCGGGCGTCGCATACCATTCTTCACGGTGGTTGCGGCGCGACTCGACGAACGCGCTGAAGGTGGCGGTGTCGGTGCGCAGCACCTGCAGCGACGTGCGTTCGTTTTCGGGCAGGTCGGCGGCGACGCGGATGCGTTCGATCGGTGTGCGCTGCTCGGGCTTCTCGTACATGCCGTAGGGGCCGCTGCCGCGCGGAAGGGTCGAGAGGCGCTCGATGCCTTGCACGACGCGCCCGACCAGCGTCACGTTGCGGTCGAGCTGGCGCGGCG
>DASWPR010000474.1:0-2698 GCA_036398455.1 Dokdonella sp. | reverse complement strand
CGGCCCGCTCGACTTAAATGTCATGTATCCAACCTTTTAGGCCATCCATGCTTCCCAGGCACCGCATCGGCTTCGTCGTATTCCCGGACTTCCAGGTCATGAGCCTGGCGGCCGTGTCCGTCTTCGAGTTCGCCAATCTGGAAACCGGCGAGACGGTGTACGACATCCAGCTGCTTTCCGAAGACGGCGGCCCCGTGCGCAGCTCGATCGGCGTCGTCATGGATACCGGACGGTTCACCGAGAACGCGTTCGATACGCTGGTCTTCGGCGGCGGCAGCAGCCTGCCGCAGCCGACACCGGCGGTCATCGAATTCGCGCGCCGCGCACGCCAGACATCGCGTCGCGTCGCGGCGATCTGCACCGGCGCCTTCATCTTCGCCGAGGCCGGCATCCTGGACGGACGGCGCGCCACCACGCACTGGCTGTTCGCGCGTGAAATGCAGCAGCGCTATCCCGAGGTGAAGGTCGAGCAGGATCGCATCTTCATCGTCGACGGGCCGGTGTGGACGTCAGCCGGCATGAGCGCGGGCGTCGATCTCGCGCTGGCGATGGTCGAGAAGGATCTCGGCGGCGAGGTTGCGCGCGATGTCGCGCGCAAGCTGGTGCTCTATCACCGCCGCGCGAGCGGCCAGTCGCAATTCTCTGCGCTGCTCGACCTCGAGCCGAAGTCCGATCGCATCCAGGACGCGCTGTCCTACGCGAAGAACAACCTGCGCGCCGGGCTTTAAGTCGAGGAACTGGCCAAGGCGGCGCATCTCAGCCCGCGGCAGTTCAGCCGGACGTTCCGCACCGAGACCGGCCAATCGCCGGCGAAGGCGATCGAGCGTCTGCGCGTGGAGGCGGCGCGGCTGATGATGGAGCAGACGCGCCATCCGATCGAAGTGGTCGCGCGCGAGACCGGCTTCGCCGATCCCGAGCGCATGCGCCGTGCCTTCGTGCGCGCCTTCGCGCAGCCGCCGCAAGCGATCCGGCGCAACGTGCGCGCGGCAGCGGCGTAGTGAACGCGACGATCGGCCGCCGGTCGATCAGTAGCCGCGGTAGCGCGACCCGTAGCCGTAGTACGGCCCGACCGGCAGGCCCCGGCTCTGCTGCACGTTGATGCGCATGTCGAAGGTCTTGCCGTCGCCGTACTGGCTGCTGATATCCAGCTCGGCCGCGTTCATGGTGCTGGTGCCGTAGCCCTTGGAATAGCCGATGCCGGTGGTGAAGCTGCCGTGCACCGTGGTCGCGTTGTCGGCATCGTTGCCGCTGACGTCGCCGTAGTAGACACCGGGCGTCGCAGCGCCGCCGGCCGCATTCGAGGCAGCCGGATCTTCCGTCGGCACCTGCAGGTCCAGCGGCGGCGGCGGCGCCGGCGTCTTCGCGGGCGTCTGCGCAAACGCAACGCCGGCGCACAAGGACAGACTCGCAGCGATAAGGACTCTCATGATGCTTTCCTCGACCTTTTCCCGCACATGCGGGCAAGTGTGCACCGATCTGGCGGCGATTGGACGGCTTTCCAAGCCAGGGGTTGCAGGCGCAATGCGCATTTGCATCTACGCTGCGACCGCGCGCAGCGCTGTTCAGATCTTCTTGACGGCGTGTCCACCGAATTCGTTGCGCAGGGCCGCGAGCAGCTTGTCGGTGTAGGAATCGTCGTCGCGCGAACGCAGGCGTTCGAGCAGCGAGCTGGTGATGACCGGCGCCGGCACATTCAGATCGATCGCCTCGGCGACCGTCCAGCGGCCTTCGCCGGAATCGTCGACGTGCGGCGCGATGCCGCTCATGTCGGGATTCTTCGCCAGCGCATCGGCGGTCAGATCGAGCAGCCAGGAACGCACGACACTGCCGTTGCGCCAGATCTCGGCGATCTGATGCAGGTCCAGGCCGAACTCGGTCTTGTGCTTGAGGATCGAGAAGCCTTCCGCATACGCCTGCATCAGGCCGTACTCGATGCCGTTGTGGATCATCTTGGTGTAGTGGCCGGAGCCGACCGGGCCGACATGCCCCCAGCCGCTGTCGGCTGCCGGAGCGAGGGTCTGGAAGATCGGCGTCAGGCGTTCGACGGCCGCCTTGTCGCCGCCGATCATCAGGCTGTAACCCTCGGCCAGGCCCCAGATGCCGCCGCTGGTGCCGCTGTCGACGTAGTCGATCTTGCGCGCGGCCGCCTGCGCGGCGCGGCGCTGCGTGTCCTTGTAGTTGGAATTGCCGCCGTCGATCAGCGCATCGCCCGCGGCGAGCAGCGGCAACAGCGTCTCGATCGTCTGGTCGGTGATCGCGCCCGCCGGCACCATCAGCCACAGCGTGCGCGGGGCCGGCAGCCTGGCGACGAGTGCTTCGAGCGAGGCCGCCGAGGCGGCGCCCTTTGCTTCGAGATGCGCACGCGCATCCGCGTTCGGGTCGAAACCGATGACGCGATGGCCGCCGCGCAGCAGGCGTTCCGCCATGTTCGCGCCCATGCGGCCGAGGCCGATCATGCCAAGTTCCATGTCACTGCTCCATTCGCGAAATCGGGAAGGTCGCGCTGGCGGTCATGATAGCCGTGCGGCCGCGGACCTCGCGGGCTTTTGTGCGATGCCGACGTTCATCCTTCGATGCAGGCAGCTCAGGATGCCGGCGAAGGCGCCGCCGGCGGTGGCCGGTATCGCTGCAGCAGGCGCAGATTGAGCAGATGCCCGTTCGCCAGCACCAGGCCGGCGAACACCGCGAACGACGCATG
>DASWPR010000473.1:0-2060 GCA_036398455.1 Dokdonella sp. | reverse complement strand
AACCGCACCCAGGTTGACACCGAAATGAGAATGGTTATCATTTGTGTGCAGCCACGATGCGGGAGCACATCATGTTCGAGCACCACCTTGCGACACCGGTCACCTCCAGCGACAGCACTCACGCCAGCCCGATCAACGAGCGCCGCGCGCGCACGGCCGCGCCCCAGCGCATTGGCAGCGTGCAGCTGCTGGCTGGCGGCAACGAGCTCGTGATCGAGCACGCGGGGCAGGAATACCGCCTGCGCCTGACGCGCAACGACAAGCTGATCCTGACCAAGTAAGCGACCCGGCGCGACATCGATCGCGCAGTTCATCCGCTCGGCGCCTTCGCCGATCCGGCCCATCTCCAACGTCGCCAGCCTGACCCGGTCGCCATCCCGGTCTCCGCCAGCCAGTTGTTCCAGACAACCGCTGTGCACCGGGGAACGCATGACCATCCGACCACTCGCGAGCGCTGTACTGCTCGCACTCGCCAGCGCCGCGCGCGCCGACGAAACCGCACCGTACGACATCCCGATCTTCGATGAACTCGACCGCGTCGTCGTCAGCGCGACCTTGAACGAGCGCGCGCAGAAGGACGTCGCCAGCGAAGTGACGGTGATCGACGCGCTCGAAATCGATCGCCGCCAGGTGCAGGACATCGCCGACCTCGTACGCTACGAGCCCGGTGTCTCGGCGACCGGAACCGCGATCGGCGGCGGCCGCTTCGGCGCCGGCGGTCTTTCGATCCGCGGCCTCGGCGGCAATCGCGTGCGCATCGAGGTCGACGGCATCGCGATCCCCGACTCGTTCGAGATCGGCAGTTTCTCCAGTGCCGGCCGCGATGTGGTCGATGTCGATGCGCTCAAGCGCGTCGAGATCGTGCGCGGCGCCGCCTCGTCGCTGTACGGTTCGGACGCGCTCGGCGGCGTCGTCAGCTACATCACCAAGGACCCGGCCGACTTCGTCGGCAAGGACGGCGGCCAGTTCGGTTCGGCCAAGTTCCTCTACGACAGCGCGGATCGCGAGAGCGCAGTCACCGGCACCTACGCCGGCGGCAGCGCCCACGACGGCGTGGTGGTCGTGGCGACCCATCGCGACGGCAGCGCGACGAACAACGAGGGCGACGTCGACAGCGCCGATTCGAAGCGCACGCGTCCCAATCCGCAGGACACGCGCAGCGATGCCCTGCTCGCCAAGTACGTGCACACCGCAGACTCCGGCCGCATCGATCGCGTCACCTTCGATGGCGACCACGGCGACGTCGACACCGACGTGCTCAGCAGCCGCGCCTTCAGTTCGCTCACCAATGCGTTGACCACGTCGCTGAAGGGCCACGACACGCGCGAACGCCTGCGCCTTTCGTTCGACCAGGAACTGCCGCTGCAGCTCGGCCTTGCCGACCGCCTCGACTGGAAGGTGTATGCGCAGCGCAGCGAGGTCGGCCAGGACACCTTCGAGGATCGCGTGACGATCAGCCCCGACGGCCCGGTCAATCCGAAGCAGCGTTTTCGCCGCTTCGAGTTCGATCAGCGCGTGTTCGGCGCCGAGGCGACGGCTCACAAGGCCGTGACCGGCGCCGGCGTCGAACACGCCATCGCCTACGGCATCGATGTTTCGCGCACGCGCACGGAAGAGGAACGCAACGGCTACCAGCGCGACGTGACGACCGGCGCGATCACCAACGTCGTCTCGCCCGATGTATTCCCGGTGCGCGACTTCCCCAACACCGATACGACCAATGCCGCGCTGTTCGGCGAAGACGAGATGCGTCTGGTCGACGGACGCCTGAGCCTGATCCCGGCGCTGCGGCTGGACTACTACAAGCTCGATCCGAAACCCGACGCGACCTTCATCGACGACAACCCCGGCGTCGCCACGACCGGACTCACGCATACCAGCTGGTCGCCGAAGTTCGGCGCGATCTGGCGCTTCGACGATACCTTCAGCGCGTTTGCGCAGTACTCGCACGGCTTTCGCGCGCCGCCGTACAACGACGTCAACATCGGCTTCACCAATCTGCAGTTCGGCTACACGGCGATCGCCAATCCGAACCTGAAGCCGGAAACCAGCAACGGGAT
>DASWPR010000472.1:0-5751 GCA_036398455.1 Dokdonella sp. | reverse complement strand
GCTCGGCCTTCCGCGCGGCTGCAGCGGGCGCCGACTGGAATGCGGCGCCGTTCCTGCAGCTGCCGACCGACCTGCCGGGCGCCGCGAGCTGGCCGATCACCGGCGCCAGTTTCATCCTGCTGCCGACCGCGGCGGCACAGGCAGCGCATACGCGCGCGACGCGGCAGTTCTTCGACTGGGCCTTGCAGCATGGCGAGCCGATCGCGGCGAACCTGGACTACGAAGTGTTGCCGCACGCGGCGATCGAGGCGGTGCGGCAAGCCTGGCGCAACGCTCTGCCGGAGCAGCGCTGACGCCGCTCAGCGGATGCCCATCCGCCGCAGCACGCCGTAGACGATCGCGCTCGACGCGACGCAGATCGTCATCGCGATGGCGAAGCCGCTCGGATCGTCGGTCAGCGGCAGGCCCTTGGTGTTCATGCCGAACACGCCGACGACCAGCGTCGGCGGCAGGAACAGCGCAGTCAGGATCGAGAGGAAATACAACTGCCGGTTGGTCTGGTCGGTCAGCTTGGCCGAGACTTCATCGTGCAGCAGCTTGGCGCGGTCCTGGATCACCACGATGTCGTTGTCCAGTTCGTCGAAGCGCTGCAGCAGGCGCGCGGCGACCGCGACCATCGCGTGCGAGCGCAGCGCGTGGCGCTGCTCGAACTGGCCGATCACGCGGCGCAGCGCCTTCAGTGGGCGATGCATGCGCACCGCGCGGCGGCGCAGCTTGCCGAGGTCGCGGCGTTCGTCGCCGCTGCGGTCGGACAGCACGCGATCCTCGATGCCGTCGAGCGCTTCGCCGAGTTCGCGCGTGACATCGGCGACCGACAGCGCGAACTGTTCGATGATCGATTCGAGCACGCGGGGCGCCGATTCCAGCTTGACGCCCTGTTCGAGCCGGCTGCGCAGCTGGTGCACCGAGTGCAGCGCGCGCCGTCGCGTGCTGATGACGATGCCGTCGCTGAGCGCGAAATGCAGGCGGCCGATTTCGCGGTCCTCGTTCGGCGCGCGCGCTTCGGCTTTGCTGAATTCATCTTCGAGCGCGTGCTGCCAGTCGGCCAGCACGCCGAACGCGACGTCGCCCTCCAGATGCAGGCTGAGATGCTCGTCGTGCGAGAGCAGGGTGTTCTTCGCGCGTTGCGGCAGATCGAGCTGGCCGATGAAGGCCGCTGCGCGCGCATCGCTCTGCGCGAAGTGCAGCCACAGCCAGTCGCCCTGGCGGCCGGCGTCCTCGATGATCGCCGGGTCGACCGGAAAGTCGAGCACGACCGCGCTGCCGTCGGCACCGAAGCGATAGGCCCAGACCAGGCCCGGAATGCCGCCGAACAGCTGAGGGGCGAGGGCCGCGGGAAGCTCGCGCGCCAGCGTGTTCATCGACGGCTCCCTTGTGGATGTGTGGAAACGTGGATTGCTTGCGCGCGGCGGACCGGATGGTGAGTGCGCGGTGGGTCCGCAATCCATTCGCGGGCAGGTCGCGTGAGATGTCTGATGTCTATCGAAGCGCATCCCCGCGTGCGTGGGGATGACGCGGTCGAGCAAGAAATACCGGGATGGCCCTGTTGCGTCGGCAGCCGCCCGGCGATCGGCGGCTGCCGGGCGTCGCGATCGCCTAGAACAGGTGCGAGAACAGCCAGTACAGCGAGCCCGACAACGCGACCGCGACCGGCAGGGTCAGCACCCAGGCCATCGCGAGATTGCGCACGGTGCTCATCTGCAGGCCGGACTGGTTCGCGACCATCGTGCCGGCGACGCCGGAGGAGAGCACGTGCGTGGTCGATACCGGCAGGCCGTACATGTCGGCCGCGCCGATCGTCAGCATCGCGACGACTTCGGCCGACGCGCCCTGCGCATAGGTCAGGTGCGTCTTGCCGATCTTCTCGCCGACCGTGACCACGATGCGCTTCCAGCCGACCATCGTGCCGAGGCCGAGCGCGATCGCGACGGCCACCTTCACCCACAGCGGAATGAACTTCGTCGCATTGTCGATCTGCGACTTGAACGCGCCGAGGTTGGTCTTCGCCTCGGCGGTCAGGCCGGCGTTGGCGTCCTTGGCGATGAAGCGGATTGCTTCGGAGGCGAGGTACATGTCGTTGCGCACGTTCTTCACGTCGGTGGCCGGCACCTGCGCCAGCGTGGTGTGGCCCTTGACCTGATCGCCGATGCTGCCGGCGACGGCGGCCAGCGAAGGCACCACGTCGGCCTTGAGGTCGTGCGTGCGAACGTAGTCGGACAGCGCCTTGCGCGGGTCCGCGGCGGGCGCGGCCCTGGAGGCGTCGACCAGCGAATGCTGGGTCGCCTGCGCCATCGCGACGAACGGAACCATCTGGTCGGCCGGCATCGCGCGATTGAGCGCGTAGGCCATCGGCACCGTACCGACCAGGATCAGCATGATCAGGCCCATGCCCTTCTGGCCGTCGTTGGAGCCGTGCGCGAAGGAGACGCCGGTGCAGGTCAGCACGAGCAGGCCGCGAATCCACCACGGCGGCGGCGTATTGCCCTTCGGTTCCTGGTACAGCGCCTTGTTCTTGACGAACAGCTTGAGCGCATACAGCAGCAGCGCGGCGAAGATGAAGCCGACCAGCGGCGACAGCAGCAGCGAATAACCGACCTTGGCCGCCTGCGACCAGTCGACGCCGCTCGTTCCGTCGCGGCCGTGCATCAGCGCGTTGGCGACGCCGACGCCGATGATCGAGCCGATCAGCGTGTGCGAGGACGACGCCGGCAGGCCGAAGTACCAGGTGCCGAGATTCCAGATGATCGCCGCGATCAGCAGCGCGAACACCATCGCGAAGCCGGCCGAGGAGCCGACCTGCAGGATCAGTTCCACCGGCAGCAGCGAGATGATGCCGAACGCGACGGCGCCGCTCGACACCAGCACACCGAGGAAGTTGAAGAAGCCGGACCACACCACCGCGAAGTTCGCCGGCAGGGAGTGCGTGTAGATCACCGTCGCCACCGCGTTGGCGGTGTCGTGGAAACCGTTGACGAATTCGAAGCCGAGCGCGATCAGCAGAGCGATGCCGAGCAGGAAGTAGGGCAGCCATGTCGTCGCGTGTCCGGCCGACCCCGTGATGTCGCCGAACAGGCTCCACGCGCTGAAACCGATACCGACGACGAGCAGGGCAATGAACAGCAGCCCGGTCAAGGGATTCGGCTTGCCATCGAGGTTGGGGCGCGAAGAGGCTTTTTCTATCGCTGCGGCGGGCGCTGACATAAGGAGTCTCTCGGGGTGGTCGCGGGTGGGACGGAAATGATGAGTGCGTCACATGCCAGCCATGTGACAGCCGCCATCAGGCTGTCATCAGCCACTGCCAGCCTGCGCCGCCGAGCTTCGCCACCCCTTGCCTTGGTCGAACTGGAGCTGCCCTTGAACCTGTCCGAGATCCGCCAGAGCGGCTTTGCGATGCCGCTGACGAACCCGTCCTACCCGCCGGCGCCGTACCGTTTCCGCGACCGCGAATACGTGATCATCACCTACCGTACGGACCCGGAAGCGCTGGCGGCGGTCGTGCCGGAGCCGCTCGAGATCATCGAACCGGTGGTCAAGTACGAATTCATCCGCATGCCCGATTCGACCGGCTTCGGCGACTACACCGAGTCCGGCCAGGTCATTCCGGTGCGCTACCAGGGCCAGGAAGGCGTCTACGTGCACTCGATGTATCTCGACGACGACGCGCCGATCGCCGGCGGCCGCGAGATCTGGGGATTCCCGAAGAAGCTGGCGAGCCCGAAGCTGTCGCACGAAGGCGAAGTGATCGTCGGCACGCTGCATTACGGCAGCCAGCTGTGCGCCTCCGGCACGATGGGCTACAAGCACAAGGCGGTCGACACGGCGATCGTGCAGAAGGCGCTGGAAGCACCGAATTTCCTGGTCAAGATCATCCCGCACGTCGACGGCAGCCCGCGCATCCTCGAACTGGTGCGCTATTTCCTCACCGACATCACCGTCAAGGGCGCCTGGAGCAGTCCGGCCGCGCTGCAGCTCAACGCACATGTGATGGCCGATGTCGCACGCCTGCCGGTGCTCGACATCAAATCCGCACTGCACTTCGTCGCCGATCTGACCCTCGGGCCGGGCGAGGTCGTGTTCGATTATCTCGCCGCACCGTAAGGGGAAACGTCATGGATCAGCGCGTCGATGCGAAGACCGGCAACAACGACAACACGAACGGAAAGAAGGAACGCAGGGCCGCGCGCAGCAAGCCGTCGATCACCGAGATCAGCTCGGCCTACGATCGCGTCGCGCTGGTGCTGCAGGGCGGCGGCGCGCTCGGCGCCTACCAGGTCGGCGTCTACGAGGCGCTTGCCGAGGCGGGCTGCGAACCGAACTGGATTTCCGGCGTGTCGATCGGCGCGATCAATGCGGCGCTCATCGCGGGCAATCCGCCCGAGCTGCGCCTGCAGCGGCTGACCGAATTCTGGGAGCTGATTTCCGGCCGCAAGGTGTGGCATCACACGCCGGAAGGCGACTTCTTCCGTGAGCTTCGCAACCAGGCCAGCGCGTGGATGACGCTGACGATGGGGCAGCCCGGCTTCTTCAAGCCGCACGGCACCAGCCCGTGGATGCAGTTGCCCGGCGCCAAAGGCGCGACCAGTTACTACGACAGCTCGGCGCTGCGCGATACGTTGACGCGGCTGATCGATTTCGACCTGCTCAACGATGGCGAGAAGCGCCTCAGCGTCGGTGCGGTGAACGTGCGCACCGGCAACTTTGCGTTCTTCGACACGCACGACCAGCGCGTCGAGCCGGAGCACATCATGGCGAGTGGTGCGCTGCCACCGGCGTTGCCGATGGTGCGCATCGACGGCGAGGAATACTGGGACGGCGGCATCGTCTCCAACACGCCGCTGCAGTACCTGCTCGAACAGGACGAGGACCTGAGCTCGCTGGTGTTCCAGGTCGACCTGTTCAGTGCGCGCGGCGCGATCCCGCGCGCGATGCCGGAAGTGATGGCGCGTCACAAGGACATCATGTTTTCGAGCCGCACGCGCCAGAACACCGATACGTTCAAGCGCGTGCACACACTGAAGATGAAGCTGCTCGATGCGCTGCAGCGGGTGCCGGCGGATCAGTTGAAACCCGGCGAGAAGGAACTCATCGCCGACTACTCCGACGCCGGCGTGATCAACATCGTGCACCTGATCTACCAGCACAAGACCTACGAAAGCGACGCCAAGGACTATGAGTTTTCTGGCACCTCCATGCGCGAGCACCGCCTGGCCGGCTACGAGGACACGATGCGTACGCTGCGCCACCGCGAATGGCTGAAGGCGCCGGAGTCGATCGCCGGCATCGCGGTGCACGACCTGCATCACGACGACCCGACCTGAGCGGCGCGCGCGCCTTCGATGGCGCGCGCTGGCCCGCGGCCCGCGATGCCGTATATCCTGATCGAGAAGTGCGCTGCAGAACCCTGCGGCGCCCGCTCGAACGGATGTCATGCAGCCAGTCGCGGTCTTCAATCCCGATCCGCACATCGAGCGCGTCACGCTCGACAATGGCGCGCCCGTCTACGTGGTCGACGATGCGCTGCTGCAGCCGGAGCGCTACGTGGAGTGGGCGGCGATCAACGCCGATGCGTTCCGTCCGGTCGATTTCAACGCCTATCCCGGCGATTTCCTGCTGCTGCCCGATCCGATCGATGCGGCGCTGCGCGCCTATTTCATCCAGCACATGCGCGGCCGCTTCGACGCGCGCCGGCTCGAACAGATGCACTGCCGCCTGTCGATGGTCACGCTGCAGCCGCAGGCGCTGAAGCCTTAC
>DASWPR010000471.1:0-3745 GCA_036398455.1 Dokdonella sp. | reverse complement strand
CGCTGGCGCGCACGCGCGAGGAACTGTCCGCGCGCGGCGGCGGTGCGGTCGCCGCCTGAGTGGGGAGCGGTCGCGCGGTGACTTCCGGCACTTCGGCGCCGCACCGCGCGCCGCCAAGGTGGGATTTGCCGCGACCCCGGCGAGTACCTATGCTTCTCGTTCTTTTTTGCGGCAGGAATCACCGATGTTGATGAACACCGAGCTGGCAAGACAGAACATGGTCGAAAACCAGGTACGCACCTGGGAAGTTCTCGATCCGCGCGTGCTCGATGCCCTGCGCTCGGTGAAGCGCGAGGCATTCGTGCCGGCACGCCACCGCGAACTCGCCTTTGCCGATCTTGCCGTTCCGATCGGGCATGGCGAATTCATGCTGAAGCCGGTCGTCGAAGGCCGCATTCTGCAGGCGCTGGCATTGGAACCGGACGAACGCGTGCTCGAAATCGGCACCGGCAGCGGCTTCCTGACCGCCTGCATGGCGCGCCTGGCCGCGGCGGTGACCAGCGTCGAGCTGCATGCGGATATCGCCGCCAGCGCACGCACGCAACTGGCGGCCGCGCAAGTGCGCAACGTGCACCTTGAAATCGCCGATGCCGTCCGCGATTTCTCGACCGGCGATCGCTTCGATGCGGTCGTGGTCGGTGGTGCGGTACATGCCTTGCCCGAGCGTTTCCGCGCCTGGGTGAAGCCGGGGGGCCGTCTGTTCGCGATCGTCGGGGACTCTCCGGCGATGCAGGCCACGCTGTATACACGCGCCGACGAAACGCATTGGACGTCGGAAAGCCTGTTCGAGACCGATGTCGCCTATCTCAAGAATGCCGAACCGCCGCGCCGTTTCACGTTGTAGTGGTAGGCGCGGCGGCAGAAAAACCTTACATCTTTCGAGGATGATTCGATGATCCGCATCAGCACTCTGTCGCTGGCCGTGATGCTGGCCTTCGGCGCCACCGCCGTCCGCGCCGACGACCTTGTCCAGGTCTACCAGGAATCACGCGCGTCCGATCCCACGCTGGCCGGGGCGGAAGCCACCAAGCTCGCGACCGACGAGAACATCGATCAGGCGCGGTCGCAATTGCTGCCGCAGATCGCCGGCGCGCTGAGCTTCACGCGCACGCACGGAGGCGACGACGGCTCGACCTTCATCTCGGTCCCCGATCCGACCTCGCAGACAGGCTATTCCCAGCTGTCGGTGAACGGCGTGAGCACGACGACCTATCAGCGCACGATGGGCGCCCAGCTCAACCAGAGCATCCTCGACATCAGCAAGTGGACCGCGCTGAAATCGAGCAAGTACACCGCGCAAGCGGGTGCGGCGACGTACGACGCCGCCCAGCAGCAGCTGATGATCAATGCCGCGGAGGCCTACTTCGGCGTGCTCACCGCGCTCGACGCGCTGAAGTTCGCCGACGCGAACGAGAAGGCGCTCGGCCGCCAGCTCGAACAGGCGCAGCAGCGCTTCGACGTCGGCCTTGCCGCGATCACCGACGTCAACGACGCCAAAGCGCAGCACGACCAGGCCGTCGCGACCGTGATCAGCGACCAGAACGCCGTCGATACCGCGCGCGAGACCGTACGCCAGCTCACCAACAAGGAGCCCGGCGAGTTCAAGAAGCTGCGCGAGAACCTGCCGCTCGACCATCCCAATCCGGACGATCCGAAGGCCTGGGTCGATGTCGCGCTGAAGCAGAATCCGACGCTCTCGGCCGCCGCACTCACCGTCGACGCGGCGAACGCCAACATCAACAGCGCGCGCGCCGGGCACCTGCCCACGATCACCGGCCAGATCGGCTATTCGCGTGCGCCGGCGTGGGGCGACACGCGACCCGGCGGCTTTGCGGAGCAGCACGATTTCAGCGGCGATCCGAAATGGGGCAGTTCGATCGGCATCACGCTGAACGTGCCGATCTTCACCGGCGGCTTCACCCAGTCGCGCGTGCGCCAGGCGATCTACCAGCGCGATTTCAGCCAGGACCAGTACGAATTCAACCGCCGTCAGGTCGAGGCCGCGACGCGCAACAACTACCGCTCGGTCATCGCCGGCGCCAGCGAAGTCGAAGCGACCAAGGCGGCGGTGATCTCCGCGCAGAGCTCGGTCGAGGCGACCCAGGCCGGCTACGAAGTCGGCACGCGCACGATCGTCGACGTGCTGATCAGCCAGCAGACGCTGCTGTCCGCGCAGAGCCAATACTCCTCCGCGCGCCACACGTTCGTGCTGAACGGCCTGCTGCTGAAGCAGGCGGCCGGGGTGATCGAGCTGAAAGATCTCGAGGCGATCAACGCGCTGCTGGAATAAGCACACGCGTTCTCGTACCTGCGAAGAAAAGGCGGCCTGCGGGCCGCCTTTTTCGTGGCGGCCGCCGCTCGCTCGACGACAGCGCGAGCGATCAGGCTGCGGTTCGCACCGCCGGTTCCACCGTGACCGGCGTGCCCGCCAGCACCTGCTCGACGATCGTCATCGTGCGCGCCACCGCGCCGCGCTCGCGTTCCATCACCGCGCGCGCGGCATCGCCCATGCTGCGCCGCTCGACTTCGCGCGACAGCAGGCGCACGACGGCCGGACCGAGCGCGTCGCCATCGGCGATGCGCATCGCCGCGCCGGAAGCGATCAGGTCCTCGGTGACTTCGGCGAAGTTGAAGGTCTGCGGCCCGACGATGACCGGCCGCGCGAGCGCCGCCGGCTCCAGCAGGTTGTGACCGCCGACCGGCACCAGGCTGCCGCCGACGAAGGCGACATCGGCGGCCGCGTAGAACGCCAGCAGTTCGCCCATCGAGTCGATCACGAAGCACTGGCAGGTCGGATCGGCGCCGCCCTCTTCGCTGCGCGTGGCGGTGCGGAAGCCGTAGGCGCGGCACGCCGCCGCAATCGGCTTGAAGCGCTCGGGATGGCGCGGCGCGATCAGCAGCAGCGCGTCGGGAAAACGCCGCAGCACCGCTGCATGCGCCTTCAGCACGATCATCTCTTCGCCTTCGTGCGTACTCGCCGCGATCCATACCGGTCGCGCGCCACCGGCGGCAAGCCGGAATGCGACGCCATGTTCGCGCACGTCGTCCGGCACGTTCATGTCGAATTTCAGGTTGCCGACGACGGCGAGCTTCGGCTCGGCGGCGCCGAGCAGGCGCAGGCGATCCTCGTCGGACACCGACTGTGCGGCGACGAAGCTCGCGCAACGGATCGCGCGGCGCACCAGCGGCTGGATCGGCCAGTAGCCGCGCAGGGATTTCTCCGACAGCCGCGCGTTCGCGACGACGATCGAGATGCCGCGTTCCTCGCACGTCATGAACAGATTCGGCCAGATCTCGGTTTCCATGATCACCGCCAGGCGCGGGCGCACGCGATCGAGGAAGCGCCGTACCGCCGTGGTCAGGTCATACGGCAGGTAGACATGGAACACGCGTCCGCCGAACAGCTGCAGCACGCGATCCGATCCGGTCGGCGTCACCGTGGTGATGACGAACTGCGAATCGCCGAAGCGCCGCATCAAGGCCTCGATCAGCGGCACCGCCGCGTTGACCTCGCCGAGCGACACCGCATGAATCCAGATGCTGTTCTGGATGCCCGGATCGGCGAAGAAGCCAAAGCGCTCGCGCCAGCGCGCGAAATAGCCGTGGTACTTGAAGCCGCGCGCGGCCAGCCGGTACACGACGAACGGCGTCAGCAGGTACAGCGTGAGGGTGTAGATGAAGCGCTGGAACACGGTTCGGTTCGGCGATGAAGGCGCCGCAGTATAGCGATGCGGCCATACCTGGC
>DASWPR010000470.1:0-8213 GCA_036398455.1 Dokdonella sp. | reverse complement strand
CTTCGGGTTATGAGCCCGACGAGCTGCCAGACTGCTCCACCCCGCACCGAGCTGCGCAGTTTAACGACAACTGCGCAGTACGACAAGTCATTGCTGACTTATTTCGTGCTTATTTCGCAATCTCGGCTGTCACGGCGAACGCGCGGTTGCACCATTCGAGCAGCGGGCTCCAGGCGATGCCGAGCACGAGCAAGGCGAATCCGTTGACCGACAGCCCCCAGCGGAACGAATGATCGGCCGGCAGGGCCAGCGGCGTATCGTTTGCCGGCGCATCGAAATACATCACCTTGACGACGCGCAGGTAGTAGTAGAGACCGACGATCGCGAACACGATCGCGACGATGACCAGCCACATCTGGCCGGCGTCGACGGCGGCCTTAAGCACCATCAGCTTGGCGAAGAAGCCGAACAGCGGCGGCACGCCGGCGAGCGAGAACATCGCGATCGCCATGACGCCCGCGTACCACGGGTTGCGCTGATTGAGCCCCTTGAAGTCGTCGATTTCCTCGGCCTCGAAGCCGGCGCGCGCGAGCAGCAGGATCATGCCGAACGCGACCGCGGCCATCAGCGCATAGCTGATCGCGTAGAACATCGCCGCGGCATAGCCGGACGCGCTGCCGTTGACGAAGCCGAGCAGCAGGAAGCCGACGTGGGAGATCGTCGAATAGGCGAGCATGCGCTTCAGATTGCTCTGCGCGATCGCGAACAGGTTGCCGACCGCCAGCGACACCGCGGCGAGCACCGCGAGCATCAGCGTCCATTGCCCGTGCAGGCCGCCCATCGCACCCTCGAGCAGGCGATAGGCCATGCCGAACGCGGCCAGCTTCGGTGCCGAACCGATGAACACGGTGACTGCGGTGGGTGCGCCCTGGTACACGTCGGGCAGCCACATGTGGAACGGCGCGGCGCCGAACTTGAAAGCGATGCCGACGACCAGGAAGACCAGGCCGAAGGCGAGCAGGTTGCGGTGCGGACTGCCCGGGGAGAAGTCGGCGACCGCATGGATGCCGGCCAGGTCGAGCGTGCCGGTCGCGCCGTAGATCATCGACATGCCGTACAGCAGCAGGCCCGAGGCCATCGCGCCGAGCACGAAATACTTGATCGCCGCTTCCGACGAAACCGCTGAATCGCGATTCAGCGCAACCAGCGCGTACGAGCTCAAGGTGAGCAATTCGAGGCCGAGGTAGGCCATCACGAGGTTGCCGGCCGAGACCAGCAGCATCATGCCGATCGTCGCGAACAGCAGCAGCAGGTAGAACTCGCCGACCAGCAGCTTGCGCTCGCGCATGTAGACGCGCCCGTAGATGAAGACCAGCGCAGTCATCAGCAGGATGAATATCTTGAGTACGGTCGCCATGCCGTCGCGCAGGAACATGTCGTTGAACGCGGCGACGCTCTGCCCGTCCGCCGGCGCGCCGCACCAGACCAGAATCCCGGTGACGACCACCGCCAGCAGCGACAGCCAATGGGTGACGTCGCGCTGCGCCGGCTTCAGGAACAGGTCGATCAGCAGGATCGCGCAGGTCGCACCGAGCAGGAACAGCTCGGGCAGCAAGGTCAGCAGGTCTTGGGGGTTGAATGCGATCATGGTTCAGGACTCGATGTGCTTGTCGTTTCGTGGGCGAATCGCGCGCCGATAACCGGCCATTCTACCCGTATCTTCCTGCATTCCGATTTCGCCGCGCTCCGCATCGATTAGGCTCCAGCGGCCGGCGGCTGCGCCGACCCATCGCTCAATAATGCGGCGGCGGTGGTTCGTCGTGTGCATCGTGCGACAGCGCGCCGCGCACGGAAACCAGATCGCTGCGCAGGCGGGCCATGGCGTTGCGCAGCTCCAGCAGCTGGCGATCGTGCGCCGCGACCAGGTCGTTCAGCGCCCCCAGCGTATCGTCGACGAAGGCCAGGCGCACTTCGAGTTCGGTCAGGCGGTCCTCCAGCGGCACGGGCATGGCGGTCAGTCCTGCAGGCGTTCGATCAGGTGCCGCCCGTGGCGCGCACCGAGCGCACCGCGCGCCTCGTGCTGCGCGAGCGCAAGGTCGGCTGCCGCCATTTCGCACACGAGGTCGGCGAAGCTCGTCTTTGGCGCCCAGCCCAGGCGCTCGCGCGCGAAACTCGCGTCGCCGAGCAGATGATCGACCTCGGCCGGGCGGAAATACTGCGGATGGATGCGCACCAGCACGTGGCCCGGCTCGATTTTCGCCTGCGCCGTGACGAGGCGCGCGACCACGGCGTGTTCGTCGGCGCCGCTGCCGCGGAATTCGAGCTCGACGCCCATCTCGCGCGCCGCCAGGATCACGAACTCGCGCACCGAATGCTGCTGCCCGGTCGCGATCACGTAGTCGTCCGGCCGGTCCTGCTGCAGCATCAGGTACATCGCCTCGACGAAGTCGCGCGCGTGGCCCCAGTCGCGTTTCGCATCGAGATTGCCCAGGTACACGCAGTGCTGCAGGCCGCAGATGGCACGCGCGAGGCCGCGCGTGATCTTGCGCGTGACGAAGGTCTCGCCGCGGATCGGCGACTCGTGGTTGAACAGGATGCCGTTGCAGGCATACATGCCGTACGCCTCGCGGTAGTTCACGCTGATCCAGTACGCGTACAGCTTGGCGACGCCGTACGGCGAGCGCGGATGGAACGGCGTCGACTCCCGCTGCGGCGACTCGTGCACGAGGCCGTACAGTTCCGAGGTCGAGGCCTGATAGAAGCGGCAGCGATCGCCGAGACCGAGGCTGCGCATGGCTTCGAGGATGCGCAATGCGCCGAGTCCGTCGGCATTCGCGGTGTACTCCGGCTCCTCGAACGAGACCGCGACATGACTCTGCGCGCCGAGGTTGTAGATCTCATCCGGCTTGACCTGCTGGATCACGCGCAGCAGGCTGAGCGAATCGGTCAGGTCGCCGTAGTGCAGGCGCACGCCCGGCTGGGTCTGGTCCAGCTCGTGGTACAGGTGATCGATGCGCTCGGTGTTGAACGACGAGGCGCGGCGCTTGAGGCCATGCACCTCGTAGCCTTTCGCCAGCAGCAGCTCGGCGAGATAGGCGCCGTCCTGGCCGGTGACGCCGGTGATCAGGGCTCTCTTGCCGATCATGCTGTGTCGTCGCGCTCCCGAAGGCAACGCCGGTCATCGCGTCGACGACCGGCAGGGGGCGCGAATGGTAACCGGCCTGCGCGATGCGGCATAGCTCGGCCGGCCCGGATTCCCCGCCTGTTTCAGCCGCGCAGTTCGAATCCGGAACGGAAGATGCCGTCCGTGCTGCCCGAGGGCGCGCCGCCGGCGATCCAGTCGAAGATCAGCGCCTGATCGTCATCGGAAAGCGGCTCCAGCCCGAACGGCATGCGATGGCCGACGCCGGGGGTGTCGCAGTTGACCTTGAGGAACAGCAGGCTCCGATACGGATCGTCCGGAAGCACGCGCGTGAAGGACGCATCCTGCGAACTCGGCACATTCACGATATGCGACCAGGAGCCGCCGGCGCTGAGGTCGAGTCCTGCGGGCGGCTTGTCGCCGGAATGGCACGCGATGCAATTGTCGTCGAAGATGCCCTGGATCGCCGACTGGTAGTCGATCAGGTACTGGATCGGCACGGCATCGAGATCGCTGCACCCTTCGGCATCGACGAACGCTGCGGCGTGACGCGTCCCGAACAGGACGACCGCCGTTGCGAACACGCAGCCGCGCAACGCGGCGCCCGGACGCGACGCCCGGCGCGGTCGCGGCGAACGCGCGGCGTCTTCGCCGCACGCCGATGTCATCCGAGAAAGCCGAGATTCCGATGCGCGGCGTCGAAATTCGCGAGGTTCGGGAAGATCGTGGCGAGATCGCCCGACGACGTGACGCCGAGCCATTGCGCCATCGTTGCCGCGTACTGGTCGACCGCGATGCCGGGAATGAACTGGCCGCGGTTGAAATTGCCGCTGTTGTCGAGGCTTTCGTCCGGGAAGCCGGTCAACGGACCGCCGCCCTGCGTGTAGAGCCGCCCGCCGTGCACCGCGCCGCCCATCACCATCTGGATACCGCCCCAGCCGTGATCGGAGCCGCTGCCATTGGACGACAGCGTGCGGGCGAACTCGCTCATCGTGAAGGTGGTCACCTCGTTGGTCGCGCCGATCTCGGCCATCGCCTGCGAGAACGCGCTGAACGCCTGCGAGACCCGCGTCAACAAGGCTGCGTGAGCATTCGCGCCGCCGCCCATCAGGCCGGAATGCAGATCGAAACCGCCCATGCGCACGTAGTAGATCTGCCGCGCCGCATAGTTGTTGAGGCGCGAAAGCTTGATCATGCGCGCCACGCTGAGCAGCTGGTTGCCAAGCGAATTGTTCGCCGGAAACGCCGTCGTCACCTGGCCGTCGGTGCTGTTGAGGCCGCCGTACAGCAGCGCGAAAAGGTCGCGCCCGCGCTTGAACGTCTGCTGGTATTCGCTGGAGAACATGTTCTGGTACGTCGCGCCGAGCAACTGGTTGAGCGCGACATCGCGCTGACCGGAGGTGCCGGTGCATCCGCTCGGATTGCACACGGCCGACAGCTGCGCCAGCGGGTTGGTGGTTCCACTCGACGAACCGGACATCTGGTACGGAAACAGGTTGCTGCCGACCTCGAACTTGTTGCTGCCCGAAATCGAAATGCACGGCGACAGCTGCGCATTGTTGCCCGGCGGAAACTGCGGCTTCAGCACGTTCATCGAATCGCCGCCCCAGCCGAAGCGGTTGTCGACGCCGGTACCGACGTGCCAGAGATTTTCCTGGTCGCTGTGCGAATAAAGCTGGCGCGGACGGCTGGTCGGATCGGCGTTGTATTCCGCCTTCGTCAGGGGCGCGATCAGCGGACCGACGTTGCCGATGAAGGCAAGCTGGTTCTGCGCGTACAGCGACTGCAGTTCCGGCATGTTCGGATGCATGAAGTACTGGTTGGTCGACGCGTTGGCGTCGTTCGCATCGGTGATGACCTGGGCGGCGATCTGCGCCGGGTTCGACGGCAGCGTCAGGCCGAGTCCGCCGGCATTTGAATTGGGGTCATAGGTGCCGCTGCGCGATGCGGTGTAGACGCCGAAGCGCGCGGCATCGTACGGAACGACCATGTTCCAGGCGTCGTTGCCGCCGGAGAAGTAGCAGCACACGAGGGCCTTGTAGCCGTCCAGCGACGACGGCGTGGTGGATGCGGCCAGGGCCGTACTCATCATGCGCAGCTGCGGCATCAGCGAGGCGACGGTGCCGCTGGCGGCAACGCAGGCGAGTTGACGGAGAAAGTCGCGGCGGCTCTTGCGATTCATGGTCACGGCAATGCCTCAGCGCTGGGCGGCGAATTCGGGTGACAGGGAAATGAGGTACACCAGCGACCACGCCAGTTCCTGCGAACTCGCGCCGCTCATGAACGTCAAGGTGTTCACCAGGGTGTCGTGCATCTGAGGGCTCATGCTGCCGTAGAGCATGCGCAGGTTCGCCAGGTCCACCATCGCGGTCGCGTTGCCGGCATTGGCCTGCAGCGAAGACAGATCGAGCAGGGGACGGTCGGTCGGCAGGGTCTGGCTATCCGGCGGCTGGTCCATGCCGACGTAGGCCCTGCGCGTGAAGCTGTAGAACGTGTTGCCGGTGGTGTACGTCGTCGACTCGTTGGTGATCTCGAATTCGGGCGAATACAGATTCTGGTCGGCGAACTGGCCCGGCTGCTGGAAATCGGGTTCGTAGAAGTTGAACACCGTCGGCGATCCGAGCGGACGCTGGCCGGTGGCGCTCAGGAACGACACGCCGGCTGTCATCTTGACCTGGCCGTACTGGTCGGGCGCCTGCGGCCGTGCGTTCCACGCGCGCCAGATCGCGGTAATGCGCAGCAGCGGTTCGCGCAGCTTGCCGTAGCTCGCATCGGTGGAGGGCGTACGCGCCTCGTCGTCGAACAGGATCGCCTTGATGACGGCGCCGAGATCGCCGCGTTCGTGATCCGGCGCGCCGTTGTCCTCGAACACCGCCGCGACGCGTCCGATGTAGGCCGGCGACGGGTTGCTGGTGACGAAGCGCTGGATCAGCTGGCGCGAAATGAACGGCGCCACGTTGGTGTGCCCGGCGATGATGTCGAGTTCGTCGTTGACGTCCTGCGCACAGGTCTGGCCGGACGGAATCGTGAGTCCGCCGAGCACCGTCTTCGAACTGTTCAGCGTGCCGTCGTCGCCGGTGATGTCATGGCGCATGTTGCTGCTGTCGTAGGGAAACAGTTCCAGGCCCCAGCACGCCATCGGGTTGTAGGCGCCCGCGTTGGTGATCGCGCCGCCGTAGAAGTTCGGCGGATTGGTCGGCGCATCGCTGTAGGTGAAACCGGTGAATACCTTGGCGGTATGCGTGATCGTGGTCTGGTCGTACGTCGGCACCGGGTTGCCGCCGGTCAGCACCGGCGAGAAATCGAGGTTGCGCTGGATCAGCCCAACCGAGAACAGCTGCATCACTTCGCGCGCGTAGTTTTCATCCGGCTGCGTCGTCGGACTCGGCTTCTGGTTGTGATAGTTGTTGAGGAAGCGGCCCATCGTCGGGCTCCAGGTCACATTGCCGAGCAGCGCTCGATACGAGCCGAAGGCTCCGCGTGCCAGCAGGTCCTGGTATTCGGACATCGGGATGACGTCGTTGGAAATGCCGCTGCTCTGATCCGAGACGACGAAGATCTGGCTGAGCGCCCAGGCCATGCGCTGGCGCAGCTGGTCGGGCGCGTAGGCCGCGTTCCAGAACCAGCGGTCCAGGCGCTGGGTCTGGCCGACGTTCTGCCCGCCGGCCGTCAGCGAGGCGATGACCTGTTCGACATAAGGACGCGTCGGCGTCGTACCGGCGCTGAGCTGCTCGTCCATCCACTCGTTGTAGCCGAGCGCGGTCAGACGCGAGATATCGGCAGCGCTCGGCCCGAAGGTCGCCTGGGTCAGGAATCGCGCGGCTTCCGCAGGACTGGCGGGCGCGTCGGGCGCCGGATCCATGCCGTAGCGGAAAATCCGCTCATAATTGGTAGCGTTGGCAGTCGTGGCCGCGCCGCACAAACCGAACGCCGCAACAAGACCCGCGAAAAATCGCAAAGCACGCATGGTCGAAACCCCCTGATACTGTGTACCACTTTAACCGGCGGCTGAATTCACGAATGTGACGATCGGCTCACATCCCCGAGACGGGCAGAACCTTCCGCCGGGCGGACGACGCCGCATATCGGACCATCAAGCGGCCGCGATGCTGCGCCCGCGCCCGATCCCATAGTACGCAAGCCCGGCCTCTTCCACTGCGCGCGGCTCGAAGATATTGCGGCCGTCGAAGATCACCGGCTGTTTCAGCTGGCTGCGGATGCGTTCGAAATCCGGGCTGCGGAACGCCTTCCATTCGGTCACGATCACCAGCGCGTCGGCGCCGTCGAGCGCGGCATACTGGCCGCACAGCACGAGATCGTCGCGCTCGCCGTAGAGGCGGCTCACTTCGGCGCCGGCCTCCGGGTCGTAGGCGCGCACGTTCGCGCCGGCCTGCCACAGCTGTTCGAGCAGGGTGCGGCTCGGCGCCTCGCGCATGTCGTCGGTATTCGGCTTGAAGGCGAGACCCCAGAGCGCGATGGTGCGGCCGCGTAGTTCGCCGCCGAAATGGCGCTCGACCAGGGCGAACAATTTGCGCTTCTGCGCCGCGTTGACCGCCTCCACCGCACTCAGCAGATGCGGCTCGTGGCCGTGCTGGCGCGCCGTATATTCGAGCGCCTTGACGTCCTTCGGAAAACACGAACCGCCGTAGCCGGCGCCGGGATAGATGAAGTGATAGCCGATGCGCGGATCCGAACCGATGCCGCGGCGCACCTGTTCGACGTCGGCACCGACCTGCTCGGCGATGTTGGCGATCTCGTTCATGAAGCTGATCTTGGTCGCCAGCATCGCGTTCGCCGCGTACTTGGTCAGTTCGGCCGAGCGCACGTCCATCAGCACGATGCGCTCGTGGTTGCGGTTGAACGGCGCGTAGAGAACCTTCAGCAATTCGACCGCACGCGCGCTGTCGGCGCCGACGACGATGCGGTCGGGGCGCAGGCAGTCCTGCACCGCGTCGCCCTCTTTCAGGAATTCCGGATTGGAGACGACGTCGAAGCCGACCTCGCTGCCGCGCGCGGCCAGTTCGCGCGCAACCTCGGCGCGCACCGCGTCGGCGGTGCCGACCGGCACGGTCGACTTGTTGACGACGACGACGTAGCGCGACAGCGTCTGGCCGATGGTGCGCGCGACCGT
>DASWPR010000469.1:0-1532 GCA_036398455.1 Dokdonella sp. | reverse complement strand
GACACCAGCGTGTCGCCGAACGCGTACTACCAGGAGCGTCACGAATGGCACAGCGACGGCTCGCAGCAGAGGATGCACCTGGCGTTGCCCGACGCGCTGCAGAACGGCGTCGCCGCCGACGAGCGCATCGACTATGCCTATGATTCGGCGGCGCGCGTACGCGCGGTCACCTACGATGACGGTAGCTCGACTCAAACGCTGTTCGCGGCGAATGGCGCGACGCCGATCTACGACGCGTTCGGGCGCATCCGGTCGGCCAATTATGGGGCCGCGAGCTACAACGCGGACTACGCGGACGGGGGGCGCCGCCTGCTCACCGACGTCAGGGTTGCCTCGCCGGCGCCATTCAGCACTTCACGCGAACTTCGCTTCGGGCCGATCGCGCAGACCAGCGCCGCCGTGACGGCCTTCGATCCGCTCGGCCGCGAGCGTGCGCGCCAGGAGGTCCGCGACGGCGTTCCGGCGCCGCCGGTCGTGAACACCTACGACCGCATTGGCCGCCTGCAGTCGACTGCTCAATTCGACACTGCGTCGGCGACACTCGCCACGCAGCGGCAGTTCAGTTATGACGCGCTCGGCAACCTGACCCGGCAGGACGATCTCGCCGGCGGGCAGGGCACGGTGCAGATGACCTATCAGAGCGGCGATCGCGATCGCATTTGCAGCGTCGGCTACGCCGGCGCCACGCCGCCCGCATCGTGCAACGTCAGTTACGACACCGCCGGCCGCACGTTGTCGATGCCGCTGCGCAGCGGCACGCGCACGCTCGGTTGGTTGCCCAGCGGCAATGTGGACACGATCGTCAGCGGAAGCGCGAGCGCGCGCTACGCCTACGACGCTTTCGGCGCGGTGCAGGCGCTCACGCTCAGCACCGGCGCGCCCGATGCGCGCAGCGACAAGTATTTCGGCAGCGCGCTGCGGCAGCGTCTGGAAGACGGGCACGCCGTGCTCACGCGTCGGATCGCTGCGCCGGGGCTGTTGGCGACGCTTCATGGGCGCGGCGGTGCGTGGACGTTTGCGTTCGGCGATGGCCGCGGCGGACGCTTCTACACCGATGCGAACGGACGCTTCGTGCAGAGCGTGGACTACCATCCCTACGGCGAGCCGAAGGCGGCTGATCCGCTCGATGCGGCCCTTGACGGCGCATTCGCTGGCACCGCGCTGCATTCGTCCGAACAATGGAATGGCGGCGACGCCCTCGAAGCGCTCGGCCTCGACCGCCTCGGCGCACGCCTCTACGACCCGGTGCTGGGACGCTTCCTGAGCCGCGACGCGCTTGCGATCCCCCGCGGCGGCGCGCGAATGAACGCGTACGCGTTTGGCGACAACGATCCGGTCAACAGCGCCGACCCCAGCGGCATGTCCGTTGTTTCGACCTATCCCAGTTCCAGTCCAGGTCCGAGCTCCAGCCCAGGTGCCCAACCCACGGGGCCCAATGAGCAGCCGATCGACGTCTCCATGAACGGTCTGTCGATCGACGATGTCGACGACGCCATCAGCGCCGACGACGACACCGCAGGATTCATTCCCAT
>DASWPR010000468.1:0-4628 GCA_036398455.1 Dokdonella sp. | reverse complement strand
GATCCGCTACACCTCGATGAGCCTGCCGTATCACATCGGCAACGGCTGGTTCGGCGGCTTCCTGCCGACGACCGCATTTGCGATGGTCGCGCTGACCGGCAACATCTATTCCGGCTTGTGGTATCCGGTCGTGATCGCTGCGATGACCTTCGTCATCGGCACGCTGTTCCTGCGCGAGACGAAGGACGTCGACATTTCCAAGTAGGCGCCTGCACCCGCAGACAGGCAGAAATGAAGAGGGGCCGGATCGAAATCCGGCCCCTCTTCATTTTGCGTGCGTCGAACCGGCTACGCGCGTTTGAACAAGCCGATCAGGAACAACAGGATGACCGCGCCGATCAGCGCGTTGATGATCGCTGCGATGTAGCCGCCACCGATCGCAAGGCCCACCTGCGGCAGCAGCCAGCCAGCGATGAACGCGCCGATAATGCCGACGACGATGTTGCCGACCAGGCCGAAGCCATGACCCTTGACGATCTGGCCTGCGAGCCAGCCCGCTACGGCACCGACAATAAGGAAAATAATCAGCGATTCGATTCCCACATCCCACCTCCCGTCATGATGTCGCGCGATGCGACGCGGGAATTGTGCAGTACTTGGGTAGCCGGCGCATGATGCGGCGCGGCGCAGAATCAGGTCGCTGGCGCCGCACCGCCAGAGCGGAAGGGCCTTGGCGGCCGCAGTCCGTCAAGGCATGTCGCGGCGGGTGAACCTTTTTCAGCCTTGCCGCTCGCCTTCGCCGGCGCTGAAAACTTTGGTAACGGGCACCGCGGGGGCTGCTGGAGTCGCCGGAGCGGCAGGCGGCGTGCGCTTTCTGCGCAACGCGGCAAGATCTTCAATGGCCGCCATCGACGCTTCCGGCCGCGCATTCGCGGCGACGCGATCGGCTGCCAGCGCGAAGACGAAGCCGATGACGCCGACCAGGACCAGCAGCAGGCCCAATCCCAACAGGCCGGGCGTCTTCGCCATGAAGGCGAGGACGAAGCCGAACACGGTCACAACGAGCATGATCCAGCGGGTCATGGCGAATCTTCGAACGGCGGCGCGACGGGGTTGTCACGCTAGCAGAAACCGGGTCGCTTGTTGATGGCCGCCGATCGGCGGATTGGTGCCGGCCGCGACAACGCTTTATTAAGTTCGAAGGGACTACGATGGCGCGGGCAGAGGGAGACACCATGGACTCGCTATCGCAACTTGCGCTGGCCGGCGGGCTCGCTTGGGCGAGCGGCATTCGCCTCTATGCGACCGTGCTGATCGTCGGGCTGCTCGGTCGCTACGGTTACCTGCATCTGCCCGACCAGCTTCTGGTGCTGCAGCATTCCTGGGTGCTGATCGCTGCGGGCGTGATGGCCGTCGGCGAATTCCTCGCCGACAAGCTGCCCGGTTTCGATTCGGTCTGGGACGCGCTGCATACCTTCATCCGCATCCCCGCGGGCGCTTTCCTCGCCTGGGGCGCGATGGGCGACGCGACACCCGCTGCGCAGATGGCGGCTGCCCTGGTCGGCGGCATGATCACCAGCGGCACGCATCTGGCCAAGAGCGGCGGGCGCGCGGCGATCAACACATCGCCGGAACCCTTCACGAACTGGACGGCCAGTGCCGGCGAGGACGGCCTCGTGCTCGGCGGCTTGTTCCTCGCGATCCAGCATCCGGCCGTTTTCCTGTTTGCGCTGGCTGTCTTTCTCGCCGTGGTGATCTGGCTGCTGCCCAAGCTGCTGCGCTTTCTCGCTCGCGTGTTCGGCTGGCTCGCCGGCAACGGCAAGGCGCCGGCGCCTTCGCTGCCGTTGCCGCGCGGCTAGCCGGGTAGCTCGTTTCGTTTCAGGTACGAACGGCGTTCGCGGCGACCAGCACGCCGTCGACATCGGCGTACAGCCACGCGCCGGGCGTGAAACGGACGCCGGCGAATTCGACGACGCGGTCGGCGTGGCCGAGGTGCAGTCCCTTCTCGCTCTTGCGCGGGTGTGCAGCCAGCGCCTTGATGCCGATCGCCTGCGCGGCCAGTTCCGCAAGGTCACGCACGCAGCCGTTGACGAGGATGCCGGCCCAGCCGTTGCGCAGCGCAAGCTCGCCGAGTTGCCCGCCAACCAGCGCACAGCGGAGCGAACCGCCGCCGTCGACGACCAGCACGCGTCCGCCGCCGGCCTGCTCCAGCGTCGCGCGCACCAGCGCGTTGTCCTCGAATACTTTCAGGGTCGCGATCGGACCGCGGAAGGCCGCGGCGCCGCCGAAGTCGCGGAAGACCGGCGCGCAGACCTGCACCTCGGGATGGGCGTCGCAGATATCGGTGGTCGTCATCGCCGGCTCCATTTTTCCGGAGCCGATGCTACGACGAAGTCGCGCCGGCGCGCTCAGCGCTCGGAATGCCCGGCTTCCCAATAGTCGCGGCGGGTGAAAAGACCCGGCCGCACCAGATCGATGAACGCGCGCGCCTCGCTGCTCAGGTATTTGCCCTTGCGCACGACGACGCCATAGCTGCGCTGCGGGAAGTACGCGCTCATGTTGCGCACGGCGAGACGGTTGCGATCGTCTTCGCCGATGCAGATGCCGGTCACGATGGAGATGCCGAGGCCGAGCGCGACATAGTGCTTGATCACTTCCCAGCCACCCACCTCGATGGCGACGCGGTAGGGCACTTTGCGCTGCTGGAAGATCAGGTCGACCAGGCGGTAGGTGGTCAGGCGTTGCGGCGGCAGGATCAGCCCGTACGGGGAGAGGTCTTCCAGGCGGACTTCGCGCAGCTGCGCCAGTGCGTGATCGGGCGGCGTGATCAGCATCGGGTCGTAGGACTGCACGGCTTCGTAGCTGAGGTCGTTCGGCACGTCGAGCATCGAGCCGATCGCGAAATCGACCTGGTCCGAGCGCAGCAGGGCGAGGCCGTCCTTGCCGGTCACATTGTGCAGCTGCAGTTTCACGCTCGGATGGCGATCGCGAAATGCGGCGACGAACTCCGGCAGCAGGTACTGAATGGTCGAGGTGCCTGCGGCAATATGCAGCTCGCCGCCGGCGAGCCCCGCGCGCAGTGCACGGAACTGCTGGTCGAGATTCTCCATCCCCTCGACCAGGGGCAGCGCGATCTCATACAGCGCCTGGCCCTCGCGCGTCAGCACGACACGGCGGCGGCGGCGCTCGATCAGGAGCGCGCCGAGCTCCTCCTCCAGCGCACGCAGCTGCAGGCTCACCGAAGGCTGCGACAGGAACAGGGCTTCGGCCGCGCGCGACAGCGTGCCGAGCTTGGCGATGGTACAGAACGCGCGCAGCTGCTTCAGGCGGCTGCCCTTGTAGTAGAACCGTGCCGGCGCGCCGCCCGTTTCCGCGGCTGAACCCTTCGGAGTGGCTGCGGGGACCTGCTTTCGTCGCTTGTTCAGCATGTGCGGAGCACTCTCAGCCTGTTTCAGCGTGTGGAATCAATCGGCTACAGAAGTATTGACAATGATAATGCAATTCATTGAAACATCTGTTTTGTCAAATTACGCCTTTCACCCTAGGCTTGCTGCATAGCATCAAGGATTCTCGATGAGCGCTTCACCGATCCCCCAACCCGCGCGCGTGCACATCGACGCGCCCAGCCACGCTGCCCACGCCGGCGTGCTGAGCGATGCGTCGCTGGCGTTCCTGGCCGACCTGCACCACCGTTTCGATGGCCGCCGGCGTGAACTGCTGGCTGCGCGGGCAGAGCGCCGTGCGCGCTTCGATGCGGGGGAACTGCCGGATTTCCTCGCCGAAACCAAGGCGATTCGCGACGGCGACTGGAAGGTTGCGCCCATCCCGGCCGCGCTCACGGATCGCCGCGTGGAAATCACCGGCCCGGTCGATCGCAAGATGATCATCAATGCACTCAATTCCGGCGCAAAGGTGTTCATGGCGGATTTCGAGGACTCGACCTCGCCGACCTTCGACGCCTTGATGGAAGGCCAGGCGAATCTGCGCGACGCGGTCGCGGGCACCATCGACTACACCTCGCCGGAAGGCCGGCACTATGCGGTGAAGCCGAATCCGGCGGTGCTGATCGTGCGGCCGCGCGGCTGGCACCTGCCGGAGAAGCACCTCGTCCTCGACGGCGAGCCGTTGTCCGGTTCACTGGTCGATTTCGGATTGTTCGCTTTCCACAATGCAAAAACGCTGCACGCCGCCGGGCGCGGGCCGTTTTTCTACCTGCCCAAGATGGAGAGCCACCGCGAGGCGGCGCTGTGGAACGATGCGATGGAGCACGCCGAAGACGCACTCGGCCTGCCGCGCGGCGCGATCAAGGTGACCGTCCTGATCGAAACCTTGCCGGCCGTGTTCGAAATGGACGAGATCCTGCATGCGCTGCGTTCGCGCATCACCGGCCTCAACTGCGGCCGCTGGGACTACATTTTTTCCTACATTAAGACGCTGCGCGCGCATCGCGACCGCGTCCTGCCCGAGCGCGGCCAGGTCGGCATGACCGTGCCGTTCCTGAAGCACTACTCGGAACTGCTGATCAAGACCTGCCACCGGCGTGGCGCGTTCGCGATGGGCGGAATGGCGGCGCAGATTCCGATCAACAACGATGCATCCGCGAACGAGGCGGCGATGGCCAAGGTGCGCGCGGACAAGCTGCGCGAAGTGCAGGCCGGCCACGACGGCACCTGGGTCGCGCACCCGGC
>DASWPR010000467.1:0-3927 GCA_036398455.1 Dokdonella sp. | reverse complement strand
TAGCCCTCCCCTGTGCAGGCCGTTTCGAATAGCGTCTCGGAGCAGTCGGTTTCGCATTTTTTTCTCCCGTCATGAAACTGGTGAACGGCCGCAGCAGTGCGGCAGATGACGAACATTAAAAACCCGTGAAGTCCGAGTGGTGCCGCCGCCGGGCATGCCGGATTGCAGAAATTGCGCTTTCGTCTAGCGCGCGATCACGGCAGGCATCGCAGCGCCTTGCCGACGCATCGCGCCGGCCGTCGTGCCGAAGCGCTGGCGGAACAGGCGCGAAAATGCGCAGCGGTTCTCGAAGCCGCTGGCGAGTGCGATCTCCGCAATGGCGAGCGGACTGGCGCGCAGCAGGCGGCGCGCGCGCTCGAGACGCTGCTGCACGAGATAGGCGTGCGGCGTCTGCTGGTAGGCAGCGCGGAACGCGCGGATGAAATGCCAGGGCGAATAACTCGCCATGCGCGCGAGTTCGTCGTTGTCGATGTCGAGGTGACAGTGGGCGCCGAGGTAGTTGCGCACGCGCTGCAGGCGCAGGAACACCTGCCGCCGCTGCGCGTAGGTCCGTCCGGGGCAGCGCGCGATCGATTCGGAGAACTCGGCCTGCAGGGTAAGCACGCGGTCGAGCAGGGTCTCGGCCGGAACATCCGGCGCGGCTGCGATGGTGGCTCTCGCCAGCGCGATCGAGCGGCGGCGCAGATCATGGTCGGCGATGTGACGAGCGGGCAGCAGCAAAGGCTCCGGCGTCGGAATGCCGAGCAGGCCGCCGAGCGCCTGCCGCCACGCCGACGGTGTGCCGAGCAATGCGATCCAGATGGCATTGCCGCGACCGACGGCCTGGATGCGCGGCTCCGCTTCGGTGATGCGCAGTTCGCCCGGATACAGCAGGGTGTCGCCGGCGCTGCCGAGCTGCAGTCGTCCACGCAGCGGAATCCAGATGCCCGCCAGCGGCCCTTCGGCTTTCAGTACGCAGCCGCGCCCGCCTCCGCTGACGATGGCGAGGACCGGTTCGCGTCCGATCGACAACGATTTCGCGACCAGTTCGAGACTCGCTCCGTGAGCGAGATGATGATTGACGGCAAGCATTCGACCTCCACGCGCCAGAACGTCCGTCCTGCATAGGCGCGATGGTCGAAGGGGTCAGGATATCGCGGCGAAATCGTGCTGAAATCTTTCGGTGGCGCTGACGAAATCGATGGATATCAACAGGCTGCGCGAAGCCTTCGCGTGCGTCGCGCAGCGGTGCCGGCGCGCATTGCGCCGGCCGGGACACCCCAGAAGGCGGTCGAGGCCATCCCTGTGCGCAGCATCGGCAACCCGCCGCCGCGGTCGATGGCTAAGCTGATCGGAGGCTTTCCGATGTGCGGGTGAACCGACGATGCGACTCTCGACCTGGGTGACGCTGCTCGTCGCGACCGTGTCTCCCCTGCCCGCCACGGCGGCGTGCGTCGCCCGCAGCGGCGGCGACCGCCCGCACCTTGTGGAGTTGTATACCAGCGAAGGCTGCAGTTCCTGTCCGCCGGCGGAGCAATGGCTGAGCACGCTGCGCGACAAGCCTGCCTACATCGGCATGGAATTCCATGTCGACTACTGGGACCTGAAGGACTGGCGCGATCCCTATGCCGACGCGCGCTACACCGCGCGACAGAAGGTGCAGTCGAGCCACGATGCGCGCGCGATGATCTACACACCGCAGATTCGCGTCGACGGGCGTCTTTGGAAGGACTGGCCGAACGCGGCGCCGCCGGACTCCACCGCGACCCGGACGCCGACGCTGCAGATCGAAGTCGCCGCATCGCCTGCGCTGCATGTCGAGGTGACGTCGGCGTCCGGCGGCGACAACGACCGCGTGTATGTCGCATTGACCGAGGATGATCTGTCGAATGCGATTCGCGGCGGCGAAAATCGCGGCAGGACCTTGCGCCACGATCACGTCGTGCGCGCATTCGCAGGTCCACTGCCGCTGGGTTCGGCCAGTGCCGACCTGCGCGTGCCGAAGGACCTCGATCGCGCCCATGCGAGCGTCGTCGCCTTCGTGCAGAACACGCACGATGGAAGCGTCAGCCAGGTCGTCCCGCTGCCGCTGAGCACCTGCGTGCCCTGATCGATCGCGGAGCGCGACGCGACGGATGCGTTGCGCAAAAAAAGACGGGCCCCAGGTCCCGAACCAGGTAGCCCGCCGAGGGGGTCGCACTATCGATGCTGTGACACATCCGCCCGTTGGAGGGCGAGGAGATTGTCGGCTGCAGCGTGGCCGTGCCGGTTGCGCGGATGCGCAGGCGATGTGACTGAAATTGCGCTTCGGCGATGCCTTGCGGCGATGGCGACAGCGCGTTGCGCAACGTCGCGATCGATCTGGATATCGCGCCGCGGCGCTATCGGCGTGCCGCGGCGGCGGCGTCTTCGCGCGTCAACTGCAGCATGCCGACATCGGTGTCTTCCGCACCGAACGGCACGGCGATGATGCTCTTGCGATCGGGCATCGGACTGAAGCTGAGATCGCGCATGATCGCGTTCAGCGGACTGATCACGCGATCCGTTCCCGTGGCCGGGTCGAGCTCGTGCAGATTGGCCGACTTCACTTCGATATCCGCGATGTACCAGATGCGCCCGTCGACCAGCCGCCAGTTCGCCGAGGCGGATTTGATCTTGTCGGTGACGAGCCGGCTGGCTCCAGTGTCCAGATCGAGCCGCAGCAACCCGCTTTGCACATTCGGCGTGTAATAGATCGCACGGGCCGCGCGATCGACCTCGAAATCGGAAATCGCCTTCAACAGGATTCTGCGCTGCTCGCTGGGCTGGCCCGCATGCTCGACCTGTACGAGCTGGTTGTCGCGTCCTGAGATTCCGGAAACGAACAGATAGCTGTCGGCATCGACGCCATAGTCGCCGGAGAGGATGTTTTCGCCGGCGGGCGACACCACGCGCTGGCGCAGCGTCGCCAGGTCGATCTCGACCAGCTTGCGCTGGTCGCCGCCGCGCTCGATCGCCAGGACGCTGTTGCCGTCGGTGCGCCAGCGCGGCGAGGTGAATGCGCTGTCGGCACGCTGGGTCAGCGGCGACGCAGCGCCGCCGGCTTCCTCGGTCAGCCACAGCTGGTATTGGCCGCTGCGATCGGACACGAACACCACCCGATCGCCGCTGGGCGACAGCACCGGCGAATAATCGTTGCCGGTCGACGGCGCCAGCAGGCGCGCGGGCGACGCTCCCGCATCGAGCGCGAGCTGGCTCAAGCCGCTGTGCGTGCGCGAAATCTCGTAGACGATGGCGTCGCCCGCACGCGCGGCATCGGGAAATTCCGCCGGCGATACACCGAGCGGCTGCAGCCGGCCGGATTCGATATCGAGGGCGTACAGCGCCATCGGACCGGCGTAGTTGGAGGCGAACACGAGGCCGCGGCCGTCGCGCGTCCAGGTGAAGCCGCGAATACGCGTGGACAGATGCGTCAGCTGGCGCACTGCGCAGCCCGCCGCGTCCATGACGTAGAGATCGCTGTACGGTGCGATGCCGCGGCGGAATGCGATGCGCTGGCCGTCCGGCGAATAGCGCGGCTCCAGATCCTGGTCCTCCGCGTCGCGCTGGTAGTCGAGCGCCTGCTTGCGGCCGCTGCCAAGGTCCATGCGCATCAGCGCGAGCTCATGGCTGCCATCCTGCGCACGTTCGGCCGTGACCACAGCGAGGCCGTCCGGCGTCCAGTCGTAGTAGTTGACGAAATAATCCGGGCAGGTGCCGACTTCGTGCTCGCCGCCGCCGAGGCTGGAGGCGACATACATCGCGCAGCCTCGGCCGCGCAGGCGTTCGTAGAGCATGTGCATGCCGTCCGGCGACCACGCAGGCAGCGCCTCGTGTTCGTTCGCGCCGACCGTGATGTGCACCAGCTGCGAAGGCTCGACCGAGCGCACGACGATGCGATCGAAGCCGGTCTTTTCATCGAGGATGCCG
>DASWPR010000466.1:0-5182 GCA_036398455.1 Dokdonella sp. | reverse complement strand
CACGCTTCGGTGGAGCGTGATCGCGCCAAGATCCACGAGTTGTGGTCGCCGCTGCAGAAACCGTTCTTTCAGCAGGGAGAGGCCGATCCCAGGATCGTCGTACTGCGCGTCCGGGTGCGCGATGCGGCGTATTGGGAGTCGGCTGGAAACTTCATCGTGCGCGCGATCGATTTCGCCCGCGCCTATCTCAGCGAACAACCGTCCGATCTCGGCCGGCACGGCAAGTTGCACGGTGAGGAACAGATGTCGCGTGAGCTGCGCAGCGGCGGCAGTCGACACGATGCGAGCAAGGCTTAGCGCCCCGCATGCCCTGTGACACGAAGTAGATTCCTTAGCGAGAGGAGCCATCGATGAGCACGATCGACCCAGGCAAGAAGGCGGCAGCAAAGAAGTCCGGCGCGAAGAAAGCGCCTGCCAAGAAAATTGCGGCGCGCAAGTCGGCGACGGCGAAAAAAGCCGTCGGCAAATCCGTTGCGAAGAAATCCGCCAAGAAGGCGGCGAACGCCGCAGCCAAACGGCCGGCGACGGCAGCCGCATCGACGCAGAAGGCCGCGCCCGCCACGTCTCGCCCGGCGAAGCGCCCTGCGGCTTCAAGCGCTTCGTCGGGGAAGACGATCGCGGCGCCGAAGGCCGGCGCGCGTGCCGCACTGGCGCGCAGACATGCTGGTGCGGCGCGGAAGGCGACTGCGAACGCAGGCCGCGATACGAGCGCGCAGCGCCGCTCCGTCAGTCCGAAAGTGGCGGCACGACATTTCCGCGAAGCCTTGCAGGCGAAGCAGGAACGCGTGCGTCAGGGGCCGAACTATCCGCCCGCCAACGCCTTCAGCGGCCGTCACGTGACGGCTGTCGACGCGCTCTCTGCCGGACTCGATCCGCACGCGCCCCCGCCCGCCGCCGGTACGCCCGCGCCGGAAGCCTTGACGGGTTCGAACAGCACGCATGGACGCGGCAATCAGGGCATGCGAAAACAGAAGTAGCGGCCCGCGGCACGCAGGCTGATTTCACCGCGAGCCCGCGCGCAGCGCAGGCTCGCGCTTCGCGCGACCGTTGAACAGGGGAAAACTTGATGGCATCCATGGCATTGTCCAGGCAGATCGTCGGCCTGCTGGCGTGGCTCCTCGTCACGTTCGTTGCTGCCGCGATCGGCGCTTACGCCTCCATCCATGCTGCGCAGTTCTACACCCACCTCGCGTTGCCCGCATGGGCGCCATCACCGGCCGTGTTCGGCCCGGTCTGGTCGGTGCTGTATGTGCTGATGGCAATTGCCGCATGGCTGGTCTGGCGCGCCGGCAGCGTGCGCGCGCCGCGTGCCGCGCTGGTCCTGTTCCTGATCCAGCTGGCGTTGAATGCGCTGTGGAGCTGCCTGTTCTTCGGCGCCCATCGCGGTCTGCTCGCGTTCGCCGAAATCGTGTTGCTGTGGATCCTGATCGTCGCCACGCTGATCGCGTTCTGGCGCGTGCGCGCACTCGCAGGAGCGTTGCTGATTCCGTATCTGCTCTGGGCGAGCTTCGCCAGCGCGTTGAACTACGCGGTCTGGCAGCTCAATCCACAGGCGCTCGGCTGAGCGCGAACGCGCAAGCGCGAAGGCTGCGCAGGCAGCCTTCGCATGATCGAACCGATTGCCTGCCGGAATTGCGGCCTGCTCAGTTCTTCAGGTCCTTCGCCGACGACTCGGCATCGTCGCGAACCTTTGCAGCACGCGACTTGGCGGTGTCCAGATCGGACTTCGCCGCATCCTTGCAGCTTCCCTGCTGTCCCGACGGCAGGGCGGTGCATTGCTCGGAGGCGACCTTGTAGTCGGCCTCGGCCTTGGCGACGGCGAGGTCGTAGCGCGCCTTGGCGTCTTTCTGGAACGCGTCGGACTGCACGCTCGCCAGATCCTTGTTCGCTGCACGCTCGGCGCTCGTCGCATCCGCCGTCGCCGCGTTGATCTTCTCGCCGGCGGTGGCATTCGCCTTGGCGACGTCGGCGGTCGCCTGCGCTTGCGCGGCGTCCAGCTTCTGCTTTGCTTCATTGACCTGTTCGGCGGCCTTCTTGCTCGCTTCGGCGACGTCCTGCGTGGCCTTCTGCTGCGCCTTGGCGATATCGCGATCGGCTTCGGCCGTGGATTTTTCGGTGCAGGCGGTCAGCAAGGCCGCCGTCATCAGCGCGAGCATCAAGGATTGTGTTCTCATGGTGCGTTCCCCATCGTGCAGGCCGCAATGCGGCGGAATGGAGACCATAGATTCCTGCAGTTTATGGCGGATGAATGCGCCGCCGTGCGCTTTGGCGGACGTTGTGGTAGCCGCGCGATGCGCTTCGGCGCAGTCGTGCGGCATCGAGGCAAAGATCGTGGGAATGCATGCCGCACGATTGCTCCGTCGTCATCAGGTTCGAGGCGAATCGATCACGCTCGAAGACCGCCTACCCGTTCGGCTGGCGCGCATTCGATATCCGCACGATCCATGCGTGCCTGCGCGCCAAGCGCAGATTGCAGTGCGGCGACGCGCTCGCGCACCAGCGGTGGCATCATCGGCTCCGTGCGCGGCGGCGGGTTCGCAGCCGGTCCAAACGCATGCGGGGCTGATCATTCTGAAAGCGCCGCGGGATCGCCGTGTCGCTCCGGCGGCCTGCGCAGCCGATCGAAAAGGGGAAACAGATGGCGGGGGAAAGCGCTGATACGCTGGTGGAAGTGGTCGCGCTGCTCGGCTCGGCCGTCGTCGTCGTGCCGATCTTCCGGCGACTCGGCCTCGGCTCCGTGCTCGGCTATCTCACGGCAGGACTCCTCATCGGTCCGTTCGGTTTCGGCTGGTTCTCCGAACCGCAGGCGATCCTGCATGTCGCCGAACTCGGCGTGGTCATGTTCCTGTTCGTGATCGGGCTGGAAATGCAGCCTTCGCATTTGTGGAACCTGCGCCGCGAAATCTTCGGCCTGGGCTCGCTGCAGATCGTCGTGTGCGCGGCGGCATTGACCGGCGTCGGCCTGGCCGGCGGCTTTTCGATCGAGGCGTCATTCATCGGCGCGATGGGTTTCGTGCTGACCTCGACCGCGATCGTAATGCAGCTGCTCGGCGAACGCGGCGACCTGGCGCTTCCGCGCGGACAGAAGATCGTCTCCGTGCTGCTGTTCGAAGATCTGCTGATCGTTCCGCTGCTGGCGCTCGTCATGTTCATCTCGCCGGCGATGGTCGAACACAGCGCGGCGACCTGGGCACGCAGTTTCGGCCTGGCGCTGGCCGCGCTGGCCGGCCTGGTGGTGGCGGGCATCTGGCTGCTGAATCCGCTGTTCCGCATTCTCGCCTCGGCGAAGGCGCGCGAAGTCATGACCGCCGCCGCGCTGCTGGTGGTGCTCGGTGCTGCGCTGCTGATGCAGCTCGGCGGCCTTTCGATGGCGATGGGCGCGTTCGTCGCCGGCGTGCTGCTGTCGGAGTCGACGTTCCGCCATCAGCTCGAAGCCGATATCGAGCCGTTCCGCGGAATCCTGCTCGGACTTTTCTTCGTGGCGGTCGGCATGTCGCTCGATCTCGCCGTGGTCGCACACCACTGGCGCGTGATCATCGTCGGCGTGCTGGTGATGATGCTCGTCAAGGGCCTGTGCATCTATGTGGTCGCGCGACTCGCGCGCAGCAGTCACGCCGAAGCGCTCGACCGCGCCGTGCTGATGGCGCAGGGCGGCGAGTTCGCCTTCGTGCTGTTCGCGGCAGCCAGCGCGGCCCACGTCGTGGATGCGGCGTTCAACGCCGATATCACCGCCGTCGTGGTGCTGTCGATGGCGCTGACGCCGCTGACCGTCCTGCTGCTGCGCAAACTCGCGCCGGCCGAGCGGCCCTCGATGGTCGGCATCGATCATGCGGACGGCCTCAGCGGCAGCGTGCTGATCATCGGCTTCGGACGCTTCGGCCAGGTTGCCAGCCAGTCCCTGCTGGCGCGCGGTTTCGACGTTGCGATCATCGATACGGATACCGACATGATCCGCTCGGCGGCCGGTTTCGGCTTCAAGGTCTACTACGGCGATGGCAGCCGGACCGATGTATTGCACGCCTCCGGCGCCGGCAGCGCGCGCGCGATTGCGGTGTGCATCGACGACCGCGTGGTGGCCAGTCGCATCGTCGATCTGGTGCGGCGCGAGTTTTCGCAGGCGAAGCTGCTCGTGCGTGCGTACGATCGCCGGCATGCGGTCGAGCTCGTCGCGCAAGGCGTCGACTATCACGTGCGCGAGACCTTCGATTCCGCCGTGGCGTTCGGCGAGGCCGCCTTGCGCGCGCTCGGCGTCGACGCGGACGAGGCAGCGGATATCGCGCAAGAGGTGCGCCGGCGCGATGCGGAACGCTTCGTCACCGACGTGACCCAGGGCGTGCGCGCCGGCAGCCAGCTGCTGCTCGGCAACCAGCCCAAACCCTTGCCATTGACCAAGCCGCAGCGCGAAGCGGTCGCGCTCAGCGCGGAAACGGCGGCGGTCACCGCGCCGCAGGCACGCGAGGCCGGCGCCTAGACACGCATCGGCGCGATGCCTGCGTTGCGGTCGGTGCGTTTCTACGCCGTCGTGACCGCAGCCCCCAGCATCGAATGAATCTGCGCGACGACGGCGGCTCCTTCACCGACGGCCGACGCGACGCGCTTGGTCGAGCCTGCGCGCACGTCGCCGATCGCGAACACGCGCGGCAGGCTCGTCTGCAGCGGCAACGGAGCGGGCGCTGCGCCGGTCGAGTCCGGCAGGCTGGCTCCGGTGAGGATATAGCCCTTGTCGTCGAGCGCCAGGCACCCGTCCAGCCACGATGTGTTCGGCTCGGCACCGATGAACATGAAGACGTGGCGGGCCGGCCATCGGGACAGCGTTGCCGAGGCGTTGTCGCGGACCGTCACACTGTCGAGTGCGCCGGATCGATCGCCGTGCAGCTCGACCAGTTCGGCGCGTACATGCACGTCGACGTTCTGCAGCGATTTGATGCGATCGATCAGGTAGCGCGACATCGAACTTTCCAGCGCGGCGCCGCGGACGACCATGCGCAGGCGTTTCACGTACGGTGCGAGGAACGCGACGGCTTGTCCGGCCGAGTTGCCGGCACCGACCAGGACGACCTCCGCGTTGGAGCACAGTTTTGCTTCGGCGGGCGAGGCCCAGTAGTGCACGCTGTCGCCTTCGAACGGCTGCAGATTCGCCACCGCCGGCTTGCGGTAGCGCGCTCCGGAAGCGACGACGATC
>DASWPR010000465.1:0-5712 GCA_036398455.1 Dokdonella sp. | reverse complement strand
GCGCGCAGGTCGACGGCGACGGCGCACAGCAGCGCGCCCGACTCGCCGCGGCCATATTCGAGCAGGTTCTCCGCCAAGGTGAACAGATAGGTCGAATTGCGGCGGATCGCGCTGAGCGCCTGCAGCGCATGCGCGCCGTCGCCGCCGCGGCGGTCGAGCAGGTGCAGGTAGCCGAAGATCGACGTCAGCGGCGTGCGGAATTCGTGGCTCAGCGTCGCGATCAGCGCGTTCTTCAGCGCGTTGGCTTCCTCCAGCGTCGCGCGCTGGCGTTCGAGTTCGCTGCGGATTTCGCGCAGGCGCGAGATCGCCTTGTTCTTTTCGTGGCCGGCGAGCACGGCCTCGTTGCCGAGCTGCTGCTGCGTACGCAGCCGGCCGCGCGAATCCTCGGCGTCGAGCAGCAGCAGATGGAAACCGTCGGTATCGGCGATCAGATGCACATGCGCGCTGCGTCCGCTGGACAGCTCGACGAACGGCAGGTCGTGATCGCCGTTCAGCGGCAGGCCGATGAACAGATCCTGCAGTTCGCGCACGCCGCCGTCGGCGGCATCGATATCGATGCCGAACAGGGCCGCATCGCCCTGCACGTCGCGCAGGGTCCAGTCCGGCCCGAAACTGAGCAGCAGCGGACGCGTACGTTCGAGGAAGAACGTGCGCAGATACGTTTCCACCGTGCGCGGCAGCGTCGGATCGGCGCTCACGGCTGCAGCCTCGCGGCGATCTCGGCGAAGGCGTTTTCGACGCCGTCGCCGGACAGCGCGCTGGTCTCGAATACCGGCAGCGTGCGCCGCAGTTCCGCCAGCGTGGTCGGCGCCACTTCCCAGCGCTCGACCAGGTCGAGCTTGTTGACCGCAAGCACGACGGCCGCATCGGGCAGCACCGAACGCGACTGCATCAGCAGGTTCAGCGCGACGCTCAGGCTGTGCTCGCGCGTGCCGTCGGCGACCAGCAGCAAGGCCGCCGCGCCGCGCAGGTAGTTCGCCCCGAGCGCGTCGAGCGCGCTGCGGCCGGCGATATCCCAGACGACGAACTTGAGCGGCGTGCCTTGCGGCGACAGCAGCTCCTTGCTGTCGACCTTGACCCCGACCGTGGTCAGATACTTCGGCGCGAACGTACTGCGCACGAAACGAGCGACCAGGCTGGTCTTGCCGACGCCGAAGTCGCCGAGCATGCAGATCTTGAAGGCCGCCACACTCATGGGGACGCCTCGACATCGAGGCGCAGGTAGGCGGCGCGGCGGTTGTTCGGCGCGTCCTCGCCGAGCGCGATCGGATGGTCGCCGCCGCCGATGCCGCGCGCAGCGAGCGCATCGGCGAGCCAGCGCGCCCGCTCGCTGCGCACGCGCTGGTTGGCATCGTCGGTACCCACCTCGTCGTTCGAGCCGACGCTGGTGAAGGAAATCCTTGCATGCGCGGCATCGGCGAGCGTCTGCGCCCGCTTCGCCGCGGCGACGACATCGTCGACGACGGGCCCGCCGTCGGCGGCCAGCGTGGCATCGTTGGAGAACGGCACCTGCAGTGCCTTCAGGGTATCGGCAAGCGTCGCCAGTTCCGCGCGTGCGGTCGACGCCGGATCGGCATCGGGCACAACGGTCATCGCGACGCGACGGACACCGGCGATCCAGGCGGCGCGTTGGCGCGCCTCGGCGATCCACGCCTCGGGCGCCTTGCCCTTCAATTCGAGCACGCCCTCGTGCACGCTGCTGTCGACGCCGGCCGGCAATGCCAGCAGACGCCGCACGCGACGTACGACCACCGCATCGTCGGTCGACAGATAGCCGGTGCCGGCGACCTCGACCTTCGCCTCGCCGAGATCGGCGCGATCGAGAATGCCGCGCAGGGATTCTGCATCCGGGTCGACCAGGCCGCGCACGGTCACCTTGCGCCACGGCTCGGCGTCGAGGCCGGTGAGCACGAAACCGGGCTGCGCCTGCAGGCGCGCGCGCAAGGCATCGATGCGCTCGTCCCAGCGTTCGCGCTGCGCGAAGAACGCAGTCAGCGCAGCCAGGGCCAGCAGCAGGAGCAACAGCAGCGGCCAGCGCGACGGTCCGCGCTGACGGGCAGCCCTGCCCTCGTCGATGCCGGCTGCCTGCACCAGCGCCAGCGGCTGCAGCGTTTCATGCCACGTCGCAGCAAGGGCGGCATCATGCGGCGCCTGCTCCAGCCGCACATCGTCGAGCTGCGCGTGGATTTCCTCCAGTCGCTGCTGCAGCAGGTCGCGCAGGCCGCCCGGCGGTACACCGCGGATGAAACAGGCGAGATTCACGCGCGGGCCTTGTACCACCCAGACCAGATACTCGCCGACCTGGGCCGAATCCAGGGCGCTGCCGCCGGCCTGTCCCACCGAATCGCCGACGAAATCGCCGATCGCGGTGAGCATGCCGCCGATCGCGTCGGCGTCGAGCGCGGGCAGATCCGGCGCCGACTCATGGCGCAGCACGAGGCCGGATTCGCGCGCGATCAGGAAAACGTGGTCGATGCGATAGGCGAGCCGGTGCTTCAGCACGATCTGCGCGTACGGCACGCCGCCGCGCCAGGCTTCCAGCCGCCACTTCAGGCCGCGCAGGGTGAAACTGCTTTCGATCGCGCCGTTGAGGTCGGCCATGAGGTTGCGCAGCGCCTCGGCGATCGACTTGCGGATCAGCGGCCCGATCACCGGGAACAGCGTGTCGACCACGACCTGACGATTCTCGCGCACGGCAGCGCCGAGCGCGTAGGCGACCGGACGCGCCAGCGCATGCGCGACGCGCGGCGACGCGGCGGTCGCTTCGAGCGCACCGAGCAGGCGATCGGGCAAGGCGCGCTGCAGGCGTTCGACCTCGGCCAGCCGCGCGCGCGCCGCCGCCGCCGCGCGCAGTTCGTCGCCGAACAGCAATGCGCGCAGGCGGTCGAATTCTTCCTCGGCCGGGGCCGGCGGCAACAGCGGCAACAGCACCGGTTCCGCAGGCGGGTTCGCGTCTGCAGGCTGGGCGTCCGCGCCGTTGCCGAGGCCGGATGTCGTCATGTCGACGCCACGATCCGGCCCGGCTTACTTCGGGATCGGCAGATCGAAATCGCCTTTCAGGCGCAGTGCGAATTCGGTCAGCAAGGCTGCCAGGTCCTCGCGGCCGACCTTTTCGGCGCGCAGCTCCGCTCCGGTGCGCGACAGCGCCGACTCGGCTTCGCCGACGCGTGCCGCCGCGCTCGCCTGCGCGTCGGCCAGCGCATCGCGCTGGCGTTCGTCGCTGGCGGCCAGGTCGTGGCCGATTCCCTCCAGCGCCTTGTTGATTTCGCCGCGCGCGGTGCGCGCCGCCTGCTGCAGGCGCGATTCGAGGTCGTCGACGGCGCCGTTGCGGTCCTGGATCTCCTGCCGCAGCAGCTTGCCGAGCTTGTCGAGCTGGTCGTCGATGCGCTTGTCGATCTGCGCCAGACGCTTTTCCTGCGTGTCGCGCAGACGTGCCAGGTCCGCTTCGAGACGCTGGTTGAGCTCCTGGAAGCGGCGCTCGTAATCGCGCATCTGGCCGCCGAACAGGATGTCGCGGATCTGATCGACGTTGCCTGGACTGGCTTCCGCGGCGGGCTTTTTCGGGTCTGCCATGGACTTGCTCCTTGTGGGCTTGGGCTTCGCGGGCCGGCGCTCGGGCGCCGGCGGGCGCGAGCGCGCCCCGGCTTTCTTGCGAATCAGCGACTTCGCTGCAGTGGCCACTTCGACTCCCCTTGGGTCGCGATTCGGCGCTTCATTCTGGCACCGCCGACGCGTTGCCGCATGTGCTTTGCGAATATCGCGCCGGCGCGTCTCAGACTTGTTCCAGCCGGTAGCCGTGCTGATAGATCGCCGCCAGACGCCAGCCGTTGTCGCCGTTGAGGTCGAGCTTCTTGCGCAGGCGGCTCACATGCGTATCGACCGTGCGCGTCGATACCGCCGCGCTGAGGTTCCACACGTTCTCCAGCAGCGAATCGCGGCTGACGATGCGGCCGTTGCGGCGGAACAGGAAGCAGGCGAGGTCGAACTCGCGCTGGGTGAGATCGATTTCGCGGCCGTCGATGCTGACGCGGCGCCGCTTGGAATCGACCAGATACGGCGGCAGGTCGATCATCTCGCCGTTGTCGGCGTCGCCGGCGCGGCGGCGCAGCACGACGTTGATGCGCGCCATCAGCTCGCGCCGCTTGGGCGGCTTCACCACGTAGTCGTCGCCGCCGCTGGCGAGGCCGCGCACGATGTCGTCCTCGGCGTCGCGCGCCGTCAGGAAGATGACGGGCAGTCTGCTGTTCGCCGACGAACGGATCGAGCCGATCACCTCGATGCCCGTCGTATCGGGCAGCATCCAGTCCAGGATCAGCAGATCGATCGCCTCGGTTCCCTGGCGGCGGCGGAATTCCGTCGCGGTGCCGAACAATCGCACGGTATACCCGCATTCCTCCAGCCATTGCGAAACGAGCGCGGCCATATCCGGATCGTCCTCGAGGACACCGACCACCAGATCGAGCTTGCTCATGAGCGGGACTGGGCGGACGAAGCGCCGGGTAAGTTGCAGCCGTTTGGGTTATTCATCAGTCGACAATGAAATTGACGCGCATATTGACGCGCCACTCGATGACACTGCCGTCCTCGCCGGTCGAGACTTTTATCTCGTTGACCCACGCCCCTTTTATATTCTTGACGGTCTGGGAAACCTTGAGCAGACCTTTCTGCACAGCATCCTCGATGCCCTTGGGCGAAGAACTGCTGAGTTCGATTACCTTGGCGACTGACATGACACCCCTCCACTGGACCACGGGTGCACTATAACAAAGTGCAAACGCACCGTAAGCACGCCGCCAGCGGATTCCGCCGCCGGCTGGATCGGGAAGGGTGGAAATAGCAGAGTCGGCGGCCGTCGTAATTTATACTTTGATAAATTTATAACGTCGGTTTATTGCACTCGTTGCGTGAAGCATTCGTGATGCCGGCACGAATGAAACATTGCCGCAGCGCCGCAAAAAGTCAGCCCGCGGCCGCCAGGGGCGGCGCCCGCGACGGCGCTTCGCGCGGCAGGTAACGCAGCCAGATCAGGAACACGACCAGCGCGTCGAGCACGATCAGCGCCTGCCAGAGATAGAGGTGGAACCAGTCGAACCACATGCGGTTCCACTGCCCGAGGTAGAACAGGCTGATGATGCGGACCAGATTCAGCGCCTGGATCGCCACGAAGCCAACGCCGATGCCGGCCAGCTTGTGCTTCCACGGCGCCGGGAAGGCCAGCATGGCCGAAACGAGGATGATCACCGCCTCGACGCCGTTGCAGCCGCGCTCGATCGAGATCGCGAAGCCGTTGGTGGTGCTGCGCAGCTCCTTGCCGTACGCGACCGCATGCGTATCGAACAAGCCGACGATCCACATGCACACGTGCGCGATGCCCGCGGTGAACGGGAGGATCACGTGGTCTTCGACCGGCTGCCACAGCTCCAGCACGAACAAGGCGAACAGGAAGATCAGGAACAGCAGCATGAAGCGGTACATGGGGAAGGCACGCTTGGCGTCCGGCGCAGGAGGCTCGAACTTCGCCGCCAAGGATATCCGTTTTCGTCGCGCGGTTCGGCGTCGGCCGCGGGCGCCGGGCCCTGCTAGCATTCGGCCATGAACCCTGCGCCAAATTTGTTCCTGATCGGGCCGATGGGAGCCGGCAAGTCGACGGTCGGCCGCCATCTGGCCGATCTGCTGCGCATGCCCTTCTTCGACCTCGATCACGAGATCGAG